>JAJXYM010000401.1 GCA_021780585.1 Deltaproteobacteria bacterium | reverse complement strand
GACGCCGTCGGCAGCGCCTTCGGCGGCCGGCAGACGCTCTACGAGCGTTTCTTTTTCGGCGATCCGGTGCGGATGGCCGGCGCGCTGGTCGAGAACACCGATCTGGCGCCGCTGGTCGGGCGAATCGACGACTTCCTCAAGCGGCCGGATTGATCGGGCGCGGCCGGGACGCGGAGCGGGTCTCGCGCCGCCCGGCGATCCGGTAGAATCGCCTCCCCGGCGGCGCGCTGGATGGCCGCCGGACGCATCATCATGTCACGAATTCGCAAAGGATCGCGCGTATGGAGCGGCGCGGAGCGGCTGGCGGCGGCGGCGCGCGTGACCGTCCCGCACGAGGGCGACTATTTCACGGTCGCGCCGCGCGCGCTGTTCGATCGTCAGGCGCCGCTCGAAATCGAGCTCGGCGCGGGCCGCGGCGACTTCATTATCGCGCGCGCGGCGGCCTATCCCGAGCGGAATTTCCTCGCCGTCGAGCTGGCCGGCACGATCGCGCAACTGATGGCGATTCGGGCCGGACGCGCCGGCGCGACCAATCTCCGCGTCGTGCGGATGGACGCGCGGCCGCTGGTCCATCTGATGCTGCCCGCGGCGAGCGTCGCCGCCTATCACGTCTATTTTCCCGACCCGTGGCCAAAGGAGCGCCACGTCAAGCATCGCCTGTTCACGCCCGTGTTCGCCGCGGGGCTGATCCGCACGCTGGCGCCGGATGGACGGCTGTTCGTCGCGACCGACGTCGCCGCATACGCCGAAGGGATTTTCGCGACGCTGCTGGCCGCCGGTTTCGTCCGCGCCGAAAGCGCCGTGCCGGGCGCCGAGCTGACGGGTTTCGCAATGAAGTTCCGCGCCCAGGGCCGCGCCGTCCATGCGGGGGCCTTCCGCGTCGATCGATGACTCTCCACAGGCGCGACGCCCCCCCGCTTGCCTTGGCGGGAGCCTACGTCTAACCTTTCAACGGTATTCTATGAAACGCGGGGTAGCGATTTCATTCGCGTGCGCGATGCTGGCGACGGCGGGATGCACGACGCGCAAACAGCCCTCAAGCGAGAACTATTACGTCAAGGCGACGCAGGAATACACCCAGCATTTCTACAAGCCCGCGATCGACGACTACCAGAAGCTGATCGACGAATATCCCTTCAGCCCCTATGCCGAAGAGGCCGAGCTGGATATCGGGCTGTCGTATTACAAGGACCACAATTTCGCCGAGGCGGTCGGCGCGTTCAACGACTTCCTGCGGATGCATCCGACCAGCAAGCATCTCGATATCGCGACCTATTATCTGGCGATGTCGCACTACGATCAGATTGGCCGGCCGGATCAGGATCAGACGCATACCGAGCTGGCGCTGGAGCAGTTCGAGACCATCGAGCGGCGCTTTCCGGAGAGCGATTTCGCCGCGCTGGCCGGCGAGCAGATCGCGATTTGCCGGGAAGTGCTGGCCCGCCATGAGTTCCTGATCGGCGAGTTTTATTACAAGCGCGCGAATTTGCGCGCCGCCGAGTCCCGCCTGGCCGAACTCGAAGCGCTCTATCCGGAGACCCCGATCGCGCCCGAAGGGCTTTACGAACTCGGCCTGACGCTGGAGAAGCAAGGCAAGAAATATTCCGCCGCGCAGGCCTTCACCGCCCTCAAGCGCCATTTTCCGCATACCGAATACGTGGCGATGGCGGATAAGGAGCTGAAGAAGCTCAAGCAGCCGATCGATACCGAGGAGGACCCGCTCAAGCTCGTGCTGGCGGAAAGCGGTTACGATCAGGATCAGCAAAACCAGCAGGTCGCCGTGCATGAGGACCTCGCGAGCCTGGCGGGAAGCGATGCGAGCGCTTACGGCGCGGACGGCCTGCCAAACCTGATGCCGGCCAAGACGACGGCGCCGGCGGCGTCGACGGTGGGAGCGAATCCCGCGGCGGCGGAAAATCCCGGCCCAGCGACGTTGCGCACGGTGCGCCTGTCGTCGTCAGACCCGCCGCTTTCGGTGGTCTTCGATCTGACGGGTCCGGTCATGTACGACCAGCATATCGACAAGGGCGACAGTTCCGCGACGACGACGATTTTCCTCAAGCAGGTGACGCCGGACGCCGCGATGCCGACGCATATCAACTTCGACAAATCGATCTTCCGCGACGCCGATATCGAAAGCGCGAATGGCGGCACCCGGATCACGATCACGACCGCGCCGGTGTCGCGCTTCGCCGTGATTCCACTGAGCCGGCCGTCGCGCCTGCTGGTGACCTTCACGCCGTCGGCGGCCAGCGCCACGGCCAGTTCGGATCTGGGCGCCGCCGAGAATTAGCGCGACGTGGCGCCCGCGGCGATTAGCCGAATACCTCGTCGAACCTGATCCCGAGGAATTCCAGCACCACGCCCGCGTAGAGGCGCAGCCCCCACAGCATCCCCTCGATCGGCATCCGTTCGTCATTGCCGTGATAGAGCGAGCCGAAGGGCATCCGCGCCTCCAGCCGGACGGGAGCGAAGCCGTAGCAGACCGCGCCGAGCTGCGCGTAGAATTTGCTGTCGGTCGCCCCGGGCAGCATCCAGGGAATCGCGCGCGCGCCGGGATCGGCCGCCTCCGTCGCGGTCTTGATTAGCCGGAACAGTTCGGTGTCGGCGCTCGATTCGGCGGGCGGCGCGCTCTTCAGCACTTCGAGCGTCGGCTCCGGGCCGACGAGATCGCGTAATTCCGCCATAAAGCCGCGTTCGTCCTCGCCCGGCAGCGTGCGACCGTCGAGAATCGCCCACGCCTCGCCCGGAATGACGTTATCCTTATAGCCGGCGCGGACGATCGTCGGCGTCACCGTATTCGCCAGCATCGGCCGGAACAATGGCGGCGCCTTTTCGGGCGGGATGCCCAGCTCGGCCAGCGTCCGGCGCATCAGCGGCGTCACTCGCCGGCGCATCGGATTACGCGTCAGCCGTCCGATCAGATCGGCGATCCAGGCGATCGCCGTGTCCACCCGCGGCATCGAGCCATGGCCGGGCGGCGCCGTGATCGTCATCTTGACCGTGACGAAGCCTTTTTCCGCGACCTGGATCGGGTAAAAGCGCCGTTCGCCCATGAACAGGGTGAAGCCGCCGGTTTCGTTGAGCACATAGCCGGCTCGCACCAGTTCCGGACGGCGTTCGACGAGCCAGCGCGCGCCCAGCTCCGAACCGGCCTCCTCGTCGGCGACGGCGGCGATAATCAGGCCGCGCCTGGGCGTGACGCCGGCGCGCTGAATCGCAACCGCCAGCCCGAGGTCCATCGCGCACTTCGACTTCATGTCGATTGAGCCGCGGCCCCATACGCAACCGTCGGCGATTTCGCCGCCGAACGGATCGCGCGACCAGCGGGCCGCCTCGACCGGCACGACGTCGGTATGCGACGAGAGCATCAGCGGCGCGAGCGTCGGGTCATGTCCGGGAATGCGCGCGATCAGATTGGCGCGGGTTGGCGCGGCTTCGACGATTACCGGATCGATCCCCGCGCCGCCGAGTTCGGCCGCTAGATAGTCGGCGGCAAGCCGTTCATTGCCGGGCGGATTCGTGGTGTTCAGGCGGACCAGGGCGCGGAGATGGTCGATCGTTCGGCGTTCGAAGCTTTCCCACGGAATTTTCATCAGGCTCTTTCTGTTGCCGGCGCCCGGCGACTTGCGCAGTCTAGCGAGCGCGCGGATCGCTGGGTAGGGGAAGAGTTTCACCCTTGCGCGCGACCCGGCGCGGCGCGATCGTCGGTTCGGCGAAAATCGCGCGGAACGCCGCATCGGGGATGCGAGAAACGGTAAATTCTTCAATTCCGTTATCGGATCAGCGCCAACGAACCTCGCTCAAATGCCGCCGAAGATGAAATTCTGCCCATTTAACGACGCATTTCGACGCTCATTCGGCGATGGCATGGATGCTGCTGTTGGTTACCTCAAAGGATAAATTGAGATTGGTGAAGGATTGATTATGAGGAACCGACTTCAGTTCATAATTGGGATGCTGGCGCTGGCGGCGATCGCCGCGGTTCCAGCGCGACTCGCGGCGCAGACCAGCGGCGCGAGCGCTGGCGCGCCGGCTTCGGCGCCGACGCCGGATATCACCCAAAGCTCCGAGGCCGTGCTGCAGGCGCTGGGCCAGTTGGCGCACAGCACCGCCAACGAGGCGGAGCATTATGCCGATACGACCTATTCCGGCGCCAGGCACGTGGTCACCGATTCGACCGTGACGACCGAGGCCAAAGCCGCCCTGCTCGAAAATCAGGCGACG
>JAJXYM010000387.1 GCA_021780585.1 Deltaproteobacteria bacterium | reverse complement strand
ACGAATTGCTCGAATGCTGCGGGCGGCTGTTCGTGATCGTGCGCGGACGGTTGATCGAAACCGCCGCCGCCGATCGCGACCCCGCGCGGCTGGGCCTGCTGATGGCGGGCGCGGCCGCATGAGCGCGCGGCTCAAGGCCGCGTTCCGTCCCGCCGCCGCGATGGGCCTGGCGCTGGCCGCCGTCGCGATCGTGCTGGCCGCGCTTGGCGCTTCGCCGCTGGCGGTCGCCGCCGATCTTGCCGACGGCGCCTGCGGCAACTGGATCGCCGTCACCGATACGCTGGCCAAGGCGACGCCGCTGGTCTTCTGCGGATTGGCGGTCGCGATCGCCTTTCACGGCTCGCTCTGGAATATCGGCGCCGACGGCCAACCGGTCGCCGGCGCGCTTGCCGCCGGCGCGCTCGGTCCGGCGCTGGCCGGATGGCCCCATCCGCTGGCGATCGGCGCGATCCTCGGCGCGGGCGCGCTCGGCGGCGCGTTGTGGGGCGGAATCGCCGGATGGCTGCGGGCGCGGCGCAACGTCAACGAAGTGATCGGCACGATCATGCTCAACTTTATCGCCGCGCAAATGTTGAGCTGGGCCGTCCACGGTCCCCTGATGGAGCCGTCGGGGGCGTTTCCCGCCAGCGCCAAAATCGCCGCCGCCGCGCGGCTGCGGCTCTACTTCGCGCCTTCCCGATTGAACCTCGCGATGGCGCTCGCGGTCGCGCTCGCGCTCGTCTGCGAACTCGGCCTGTTCCGCACGGCGGCCGGTTTCCAGCTTCGCGCGCTCGGCCGTAATCGCCGCGCCAGCGCCTTTTTCGGCGTGCCGATCGCGCGAATCACGGTCGGCGCGATGGCGCTGTCGGGCGCGCTCGCGGGCCTTGGCGGAGCCGTGCAAATCTCCGCGATCACGCATCGCTTGTACGAAACGATCTCGCCCGGATGGGGCTACGAGGCGATCGCGGTCGCGCTGGTCGCGCGCCTCAGTCCGCTCGGCGTCGTGCCCGCCGCGATCCTGTTCGGCGCGCTCGATAACGGCTCGCAGGTGATGCAGCGCGCGGACGGAATCTCGCCCGAACTCGTCTACGTCGTGCAGGCGCTGGTGATTATCGTGCTGCTCGCCTTCGACGCCGCGGCCGCCGGCGGCTGGCGCGAATTCCTTGGGGGAGGCGCGCCCGCGGCCGCGATGGAAGCCGATGATGCTTGACGCCTTCGCCGCCTCGACCGTCGCGATGGCGACGCCGATTATGCTCGCGGCGTTGGGCGAGCTGCTGGTCGAGCGCGCGGGCGTAATCAATATCGGAATCGAGGGCGCGATGCTCGCCGGGGCGTTCGCGGCGATCGCCGCCGTCCACGCCACCGGGGCGACGCTGGCCGGAGTCGCCGCCGCGATCGCCGCGGGAGCGGCGATCAACGCGCTCTTCGCGCTGGTCGCGGTCAATCTGGCGGTCAATCAGGTCGTCGCCGGAACCGCGATCGATCTGCTCGCGCTGGGCCTGACCGGCGTGCTCTATCGCAGGATTTTCGGCGCCACCGGCAGGGCGTTCACGGTCGCGCCGATGCGTCCCGTCGCGCTCGGTCCGCTCGCCCGCGTCCCGATCGTCGGCCGCGCGCTGTTCGACCAATCGGCGCTCGTTTACCTCGCTTTCATGCTGGTTCCCGCGATCGCCTGGACGCTCGGCCGCACCCGCTTCGGACTGCGGCTGCGCGCCGCCGGCGAACGTCCCGAAGCGGCCGACGCGCTCGGCCTCGGCGTCTATCGCCAGCGCTGGATCGCGCTGGTCGCGGCGGGCGTGATGAGCGGCCTCGGCGGCGCCTACCTGACGCTCGCCTGGGCCAACACCTTCGTCGAAGGAATTACCGCCGGGCGCGGCTATGTCGCGCTCGCGGTCGTGATCGTCGGCCGCTGGAACGCCTGGGGCGTCGCCGCCGCGGCCCTGATGTTCGGCGGCGCGATGGCGCTGCAGTTCGTCCTGCAGGCCGCCGCGCCCGCGATTCCCTATCAGCTCTTTCTCGCGCTGCCCTACCTGCTGACCGTCGCCGTGCTCGCGATCGTCGGCGGGACGAGCGACGCGCCCGCCGCGCTCGGCGAACCTTACGTCCGCCCCTGACGCGCGCGCCGATTGCGCTTCGCTCGCGCCGTCCCGGCGCCGCGCCGCTTGTCATCGCCACGCGCGCGGAATGGCGCGCCGGATACGATTGGACGGCCGATTCCGACGAGTTCAATCCGCCCCCTGGCCGGAAGGGCGCGTCCTGCGGCGCCATGTGGCGCTTCTGAACCTGAGGGAAAAACTGCCGCGCTATAACGGCGTCGTCTGGCGCGCGAGGAGTGGCCGTCTCTGGACGATGCGCTGACATATTGCGCGGCCGGCGCCGGGATCGAGCCGCGCGCATTAGTTCGCTGGAGCCGAGCTATCACGGTCTTGTCCGGGTCGAGGAAGCACGCAAGCTGACGCCGGCGCAAGTTGCGCCGCCGCACGCGCATGGACGGCATATTCCGCCGGAACGCGTCGAGCGCGAAACGGTCGTTGACGCCCACTCCATGCGCGCGACGCCTCTTCGTTCTGGTCATTCGCGGGCATGATCCGCGAATCCACGCGGATGGATGCCCGGATCGAGTCCGGGCATGACGGCAATGCGGGACGGCCGGGTCAAGCTCGGCCATGACGCGAAGCGGGAGAGCCGGGTCAAACCTGGGCATGACGGCAAGGCGGGAACAGTCACCTCCGGGCGGTTCTTTTCAGTCACCCTCGGGCTTGACCCGAGGGTCCGCCGCAGTTGCGCCGCCGGGCGCCGCACTGAAGCGCGACGAAGAATCCCTCGCCGCCGACGGCGCGGCAAAGCGGCCGTCGCGCGTTCCAGCCGCGCGATCCTTCACTGCGTTCAGGGCGACATGCGACGGGTCGTTATCGAACGGGCGAGCGGCGAATCGCGCCGAGCAAGTTGCGCGCGCGATCTTGCGCGGCGCGCACGATCGCGGCGTCCGTCGGATTATGCGGGAGCGGCCGCCTGACGAATTCCGCAAGCTCATGCGCATGCGTCTGTAGCGCCGCGCGCGCGGTCTGCGGCGTCGGCGATTTGTTGGCCTGCAACTTGCGTGGACCCTCGTGGCCGCCCTCCGCGATGTACCAATCCTTGAACGCGCCGCGAAAACCCGCCGCGAACATGATCGCGCCCAGCTCCGACGCCGCCGGCGGCACGCGCAGCAACAACTCGGCGTGCGTCCGCTCCTGTCCTGGACTCTCGTACTCGGCCATCAGATGGCCGCCCGCCGGGATGATCGCGCCCAGCCGATCGACCAGCGCCGCTTCGAGTCCCGCCGCGCGCGCGTCAAGCGTCGCGCCATCCGCCGTGCGCACCTCCGGATACAGGCGGCATTCGCACCACGGCCGCACGCCCCGGCCGCCGCCGCTCATAATTCCGGTCATCAGCGGGCTCAGCGACGCCGCGCCATCCGCGCCGACGAGCGCCACCGTCAGGTAGTACCATCCGGCGCGCGGCCGCACCGGACGCAGGCTCGTCACCTTGAGCCGCCAGCGCCGGCCGTCGCGGTCGATCAGTTGATGGTTGTCGACTTGGGCGGCGAGCGTCAGCGCGGCTGGAGCGGGGGTTGCGGTCGGGGTGTTGGGCTTCATCGGATTTGTTCCCGGGCGATCGATTTTGCCGTCGGCTGGCGCGCGACGCTCCCGTGGAGAGCCGTTCGCTTTGCCAGCGCGCGAAAAACTACTATAAAGAATTCCAGTGATGCGCGAGGGTGCGCGAACAGAAACTTCCTTTCCCACCGCGCGATGCGCGGCCTGCGCCAGGACCGTCCTGACTTACGTCGATTTCGACGATCTCGGGGAGCGTCGGCGCTGTGTCCATTGCGACGCCGTTGTCGCCTCGGACCTGCGCTGGATCGGCGCGCCGGAACTCGCCGACGCCGGCTATGAAATCGCCGCGCCGCGCCGCGCCGGCGGATGCGGTTCGGGTGGATGCGGTTCGGGCGGATGCGCCACGCGCAAGGGCTAGGCGCGCGCGATCGCGTTGCGGGGGAGCGGGAAAACCATATCAGGAGCCGGGTTCGGGCTCGGAGGCAAAACGCTGATGAAAACCACAATCTCTGTAATCAAGGCCGACGTCGGATCGATTGGCGGGCATATCAAGCCCAGCGCCCGGCTCAAGCAGACCGTCGAACAGTTCGTGCGCGACAAGGGCAAGAAGCTGCTCAGCGATCTTTACGTCAGTTCCACGGGCGACGACGTCGCGCTGCTGATGGCGCATGAGCGCGGCGCCAACGATTCGAAAATCCATGAGTTGGCGTGGGACGCCTTCATGGCCGGCACCAAGGTCGCCAAGGAGCAGGGGCTTTACGGCGCCGGCCAGGACCTGCTCAAGGACGCCTTCTCGGGCAATATCCGCGGCCTCGGACCCGCCTCGTGCGAAATGGAATTCGAGGAACGGCCGAACGAGCCGTTCATCTTCTTCGCCGCCGACAAGACCGACCCCGGCGCCTACAACCTGCCCCTCTATCTGGCCTTCTGCGATCCGATGCACTGCGCCGGCCTGCTGCTCTCGCCCAAGATGGCCAAAGGGTTCACCTTCACGATCATGGACGTGAACCATACCGAGGGCGATCGCGTGATCGAGCTGAACGCGCCCGAGGAGCTGTACGATATCGCCTGCCTGCTGCGCGACAACGAACGCTTCGTGGTCGAATCGATCCGCAGCCGCGCCAACAACGATATCGCCGCCGTGGTCTCGACCTCGCGCCTGCACAATATCGCCGGCACTTATACCGGCAAGGACGATCCGGTCGCGCTGGTGCGCACCCAGGGCAATTTCCCGGCCACCGGCGAAATCCTCTCGCCCTTCCGGATCGGTCATTACGTGGCCGGCACGATGCGCGGCAGCCATAACGGGCCGCTGATGCCGGTGAAGCTGAATTCGACGATTTCCTTCTTCGACGGTCCGGCGATTGTCAGCGCCGCCGCCTTCTGCGTCCATAACGGCAAGTTCACCGAGCCGGTCGACGCCTTCGACCATCCCTTCTGGGACTGGGTGCGCAACAACGTTTCCCAGAAAGCGGCCGAAATTCGCAATCAGGGCTTTTCGGGTCCCGCGATGCTGCCGTACAGCGAACTCGAATACGGCGGCGTGGTCGAGAAGATGGGGCAGCTCGACGAGCGCTTTATCGTGCGCAAGGACGAGGTTCACGCGGCGGCCGGCGCCGGCAACGGGCGCAAGAAGAAAGCCGCCTAGCCCAACTCTGGCATCGTCGCTCGATTAACGGCGGGCGGAGGGTTCGCGATCGCACGGCGGCCGCGTCCCTCCGCCCGCCGTCCTTTGTGACGCTCCGCGCCATCCCTCGCTCGCGTATCCCGGCGTAAATCTCCGGGCGGGGCGGTCGTTGCGCTTATGGCGCGATCGATATGCCATGATACTTGTCGTGATGCCCGTATAATGGCATGATGCGCGGCCATGAAAACCTCGCTCCGCTTCCGTCACCTGCGCGCGATCGCCGCCGCGGCCGCGCTGACCACGATCTTCTGCCTGAGGCCGGCGCGGGCGCTCGCGCAGAACGCGGCGTCGCCCTCCAACTATTCACTGCTCGACACGATCGGCGGCTATTACGACCGCTGGCTCGCGATGGTCCATCGGACGCATGAGGAAGAGCAGCCCGACTGGATGACCCCGATTGTGACGGTGATTCCGACCCTGCAGCAGGAAATCCGCACCGACTACGGCTTCGCCTTCGCGCCGCATGGGATGCAGGCGTTTACCTACGCGAGCAAGGGCACGGAAATCATCCCGACCGAGAACACCGAGCTGATCTTCGGCAATCCGGTTTATGTCACGAAGAATCTGCCGGCCGACAAACGGACCTCGGGATGGGGCGACTGGCCGTTTCTGTTCAAGTACCGGATTATGGCCTCGCCGAGCGAGCAAGGGAATTATGTGCTGACTTTCCTGCTCGCGACCAGCTTCGCCACCGGGTCGAACAAATACGTTTCGGCCAATCACGACCTGTTCACGCCGATGCTTGGCTTTGGCAAGGGGATCAAGACGGCGTGGGGAGAATTCGACTATCAGGGGACGATTGGGCCGACCGTGCCGGACGGCGAAACCGGCAAGCTGGGAACCCCGATTAGCTGGAACAGCGCGTTCCAGTACGGGCGGCGGATCAACATCGGCGAGTTTTCGCTGCCGGTATGGCCGGAATTCGAGACCACCTGGGTGTCGTATCCCAACGGCGAAAATCGGGGCCAGCAGCAACTCTACCTGACGCCGGGGCTGATCGTCGGCCGGCTCCGACTCTCGCAGCATCTCTATTTCGTGCTCGGCGCGGGTTTGCAGTTCGCGGCGACCCAGGCGCGGATGTTCAACCATCAATGGCTGGTGACGATGCGAATCCCGTATTTCTGATCGGCGGCGGACCGCGCGTGAAATCGGGCGAAGGTGGTTTCAGGCGGCGCCGCGCGCGGGCGGCGCGGCGAATAATCAGCGGGGCGCGGCGGCGAAGGCCGTGCGGAACGGCCGCGGTTCGGGGCTGGACGGATTTTTGGCCGCTTCAATTCGCTCCAGCGTCGCCAGATTTTTTCGGGCGGGAGCAAAATCGGGCGCGGAGCGCGCCAGCCGCGTCCAGATTTCCCGCGCGCTCGCGTAATCGCCCTGCTCCGCATCGATCAGTCCGAGCATATTGCGCGCGTCGGGTTGATTCGGATCGAGCGCCAGCGAAGAGCGTATCGCCGCGCCGGCCAGCGCGAGCATCCCGCGCCTTTCGTACGCCAGCCCGAGGTTGAAGTAGCCCTCCGGATGGCGCGGATCGAGCGCGACCGCCTGTTGAAAGTCGCGCGTCGCCTCAATCAGCTCGCCAGCCTCGAGTTCGGCGCGGCCGAGATTTAATTCGAGGTCCCATTGCTTGAGACCGAGCGCCGCGGCTGCGTGATATTCGGCCAGTTCCGCGCTTCGCTCGCCGGTCATGCCGTAGGCGAAGCCGAGATGGTAATGGGCGAGGGCGTCGGCGGGATTCGCCGCCAGCAGCCGCCGATGCGCCGCGATAGCGTTGCCGTAATCCTCGGCGCCGAGGAAATAATCCGCGGTTGGGTTGCATACCAGTTCGTCAGCGACGGCGGTCGCCGCAAACAAGGCCGTCGTGCCGACCACTATGGCCAGCAGAGCCGCACTTCTGGACAAATAACCCATCACCCGAAACGATCAGCAAGATCGATGCCTTCGTTCCGTGGCGCGTGTAAATCGGCGAAAATCTGTGATTCCACGAGGTATGTCTCAATTAGCCGCGCATGGGCGACAATCGGAGGCTTTCGCAAATTTGGAAGATCTACGTCGTGTGGAAGAAAATCCGGCATTGCGCAGGTTTATTTTACTGCGAACGCCGCCGTGATTGCCTCAAGCGGCGGGCCGGCGATCGACAATTGCCGCGGTCGCGGAGCCGATGCGGTTCAGAGCGGACCGTCCGTCCGCGCCGGACGCAATCCCTGCACGAGCAGGAACCATAAAGTTCCGGCGCCGATCCCGATGCCGACGGAAATTGGATAGAGCAGCGTTGGCCGCGCCATCACCATCGGCAGCAGGGCCACGGCGAGCGCGGGCGGCACATGTGTCCGGAACAGTCGCAGGATCGCGACACCCCACGCCATGCTCAGCATCGCCGCGACCGGAACGAGATGAACTTGCTGATGCATCATTAAACCGCCCAGGGCGGCGAGAAAACAGACGATCGGCAGCCGGCCCAGATGAGGAATCCAGGGACATTGGCGCGGTGCGTGGAACATCTCGTACAGAATCACCACCAGGGGCGGGAACAGGATAAAACGCAGCCCGGTCAGCTTGACCATCCCGGCCGCGGCCACGACGAAAATCATCAGCGGCGCGAACCAGTCGAAGTCGCCTGACGCATCATGAGGAGTTTCGGCGGCGCCGGACCGCAGGTGGGGCGCCGGCGCCCCAGGCATGGGGACATAATCGCGCCATCCGAGCAGGATCGTCGTCAGCAATAGCGAGCCGAGCAGAATCCCGGGCGGATACCACCAACTCGTGACGCCGAGGACCAGCGGCAGGAGTCCGGCCGAGATCGCGGGCGCGATCGGCGAGCCGATCAGCCGGATAATCGCAATCGAACCGCATACGGTCAGCGTGACCGAGCTTAGGCCGTACGGCAGATGGCGGGTCGCGAGTGTGCCGATCACGCCGGTCAGCGCCGGCGACATCGCGAGCATCAGCGGCGCGGAACCCCAGCGCCCGCGCGGCCGGCGCATCACCTCCCATGACAGCGCGCCCAACTCCGGAAACAGGACGTAAAATGCGCCCGTCGTGGCCGCAATCAGCCCGATCGCGCCGATATAGGCGATCGCAAGCAAATCAGCGGGGTAATGCCGGACGCGGGCGAGGGGGGACGCGCCGTCTGGCCCGGTCGCGGGCGGCGCGGACGGCGCGCTTATCGCGGTGAGCGGCGGAGTCGCCACGGCGACAGTGTAGCGCATCCGAACCCCGCACGTCGTCGGCGCGCGGCTCGCTTCGGCTGATAGCGCCGGACGAGGGATGGTAACGGCTAACCGGAGAATATTTGTGGTGACTTAGGCTATTTTAGCTTTTGACCAAACTTATTGACCTTTTTCGGGATATGCGCTAATTTTCCGAACCGTACCGTCTACACTCGGTCCAGTCGGGAAATGGTCAATTTCAGCGATCCTGCCTTTATCGAATGGCTCTCCACGTTGGCGATTTCGATCGGCGTCGCGTTGATTGTCGCGTCGCTGATTTCGCTCTGGTCGGGGCGTCTGCTCGGACTGGCGCCCGCGCACAAAGTATGGGCGTTCATCGTTGGTTTCGCCTTCCTTTGCGGTCTGACGACACTGCCGCTGACGGATCAGCGCACGTGGATGGACACGGTGTTTTTCGCGACGCTGCCAGCCTTGGTGATTCTGATCTACTTCCTGCCGACGGCTGCCGCGATCAGCCTCGGTCACGCCCATTTCCAGAGCGTATTCGTGATGAATCTGGTCTTCGGCTGGACAGTCGCGGGATGGATCGTCGCGCTGGTCTGGGCGCTGCGCAAGCCGGCGCTGCTGGAGTTCGGCGACTACCGGATCACGCCTTTCGGCGTCGCTCCCGCGCACAAGGCGGGGGCGGGCAAGACCGGCGATTCGCGCTCCGCCTGAAGGCAACGATCGATTGATGATTGCGACGACGGCGCGGGCGAATCCGCTCGCTTCGAGGCCGCGCGATCCGTAAAGTTGCGTCGCGGCGGACGGCGCCATGCGCCGCTCGACAGAGCGCGGACGCGGCGGCGGGTCATGTTCAAGCGGTTGACGGAATGGGAGGGTTTGGCGGGCGCGGCGCTGCTCGGAGCCGCGCTGATCGCGCTGGGATGGGCCAATTCGCCATGGCGCCACGGCTACGAAGCGTTCTGGCATACGTCGATCGGAATTGGCGCCGGGCGTTTCGCGATCGCGGCGCCGATCGAACTTTGGGTCAACGACCTGCTGATGGCGGTGTTCTTCCTGCAGGTCGGCCTTGAGATCAAATACGAACTGACGGCGGGCCGGCTCAATACGCCGCGCGCGGCGGCGACGCCGGCGATCGCCGCGACCGGCGGCATGATCGCGCCGATCGCGATCTACGCCGTGATCGCGGGTCGCAGCCCGGCCGCCCACGGCTGGGGTATCGCGATGGCGACCGATATCGCCTTCGCGCTCGGCGTGATGCGCGCGCTGGGACCGCGCGTGCCGGCGGCGGCGGTCGCATTTCTGACGGCGCTGGCGATTATCGACGACCTTGGCGCGATCCTGGTGATCGGGCTCTTCTATGCCGCGACGCTCGCGCTGGCCGCGCTCGCCGCCGCCCTCGCGTTAACCCTGATCCTGATCGTGATCAACCGCGCCGGAGTGACGCGGCTGTGGCCCTACCTGATCCTCGGCGCTGGCCTGTGGGGCGCGATCACTTTAAGCGGCGTGCATCCGACGATCGCGGGCGTAATCGTCGGGTTATGCGTGCCGGGCCGCGTCCGGCGCAAGCCAGACGGCGACGATGGCAATTTCCTCGCCGTCGAGACGCATCCGGACGCGGGCGGCGATTCGCCGCTGCGCCGCCTCGAGCATCGGCTGAACCCGTGGGTCAATTTCGCGATTCTGCCGATTTTCGCGCTGGCCAACGCCGGACTAGGATTTCATGATCTGACGGGCGGCGCATTGCTGGCGCCGGCCGCGGCCGGCACGGCTCTGGGACTGCTGATCGGCAAGCCGATCGGCGTCTTTGGCGCGACCGCGCTCGCGGTCTGGACGGGGGTCGGCGCCACGCCGGACGGAATGACGCGGCGGACGCTATGCGGCCTCAGCCTGCTGGCGGGAATCGGCTTCACGATGTCGCTGTTTATCGCCAAGCTCGCCTTTGGCGATCGGGCGGATCTGGTCGAGGAGGCGAAGTTGGCGATTCTGCTGGGATCGACGCTGTCGGCGACGGCCGGCGCGATCGTGTTGCGCCGCCGCTGACGCCGGAGGGATTTTTCGTCGCGCGCGGCCCATTCGATTTTGTGCGCTGGTCGCACATTTGCGGAAAATGGTTAATATGAAGCGCAGAGGTCGCTCACGCTATCGCCGTGTATCGCGGTGCGGCTTGGTTTAGTCATTTTTGTCCGCGTCGGCGCTGAGCGATATGAGTTCGGGCTTGCGGCATCGCGACCGCCTGGTGACGCCCCGGACGAGGGAAGGAGCGCGTCATGCGCACAATCTTCTGGACGCTCGGCGTGGCGATCGTCGCGGTGATCATATTCGCCGGATTCACCAAGAGTTGCGACCTGATCAGCGCGCCCAGCAATACGCGGGTGTTGCTGGGGTTCATGCTATTCGGGCTGCTGATCGGAATAATCGCGTGGGGCGGAGTCGCCGCGCTCAAGCGCCTGGGACTGCTGGCGATGCTCGCGATAGTCGTCGGCGGAAACTCGGGATGCACCAAGGTCGAACCGGGATGGGCGGGAATCCGCGTCAAGCTGTACGGATCGCAGCGTGGCGTGCAGGATTTCCCGGTGATTACGGGACGCGTCTGGTACAATCCGTGGACCGAGGAGATTTACCAGTTCCCGACCTATATGCAGAACGTGATTTGGAGCGCGAGTCCCAACGAGGGCGCGCGCTATGACGAAAGTTTCACGGCCAACTCGCAGGAGGGCGTGCCGTTCAACTTCGACGTTGGCGTGAGCTACCAGATCGACGCCGCGATGGTGCCGCATATCTTTCTGAAATTCCGCGAAGACGCCAATACCCTGACGAGTATCTATATTCGCAATCAGGTGCGCGATTTCTTCAGTATCGAGGCGTCGAAGATGCCGATTATGCAGATTGTCGGACCGGAAAAGCAGATCTTGCTGAGTCGCGTGCTGATGGATCTCCGCGCCAAGCTCGGCCCCGACGGAATCCGCTTCGATAATATATCGATTATCGGCCGAATGCGGCTGCCGTCGCAGGTCGAAGACTCGATCAACGCCGTGATCGAGGCGACCCAGCGCGCGCTCGAGGCGCAGAACAAGGTCGCGCAAAGCAAGGCGGAAGCCGATCAACGAATCGCCGAGGCCAACGGGATCGCGCAGGCGACCATGATCAGGGCGAAAGCGCAGGCCGACGCCAATAATCTGCTCAATTCGTCGCTCACGCCGATGCTGATTCAGTACGAGGCGCTGCAGAAATGGAACGGCACGCTGCCGCAGGTCACCGGTGCGGGCGGGACGCCGTTCGTGCAGTTGCAGCCGCCGGCGGGCGTGACCGCGACGCGATAAACCATACGCCAGGCGACGCTCAGGCGTCGCCGAGCAGGTCGGCGCGGCGCAGCGCCTCGTACAGCACGATCGACACCGCGTTGGCCAGATTCAGGCTGCGCACGCGCGGCTCGAAAATCGGGATGCGATAGGTCGAATCCGTCCGCGAGGCCAAAAACTCCGCGCCGAGGCCCTTCGTTTCGCCGCCGAAAACCAGAAAATCGCCCGGACGATAATCCGCCGCCAGATAGGTGCGGCGCGCCCGCGCCGAATAGTAGCGGAAGTTGGCCGCCGCTTCCGTTTGATGGATCGCGTCGAACTCCGTCCAATCCGCGTAGACGCGCAAATCCACATAGGGCCAGTAATCGAGACCGGCCCGTTTCAGATAGCGATCCGCGAGCGAGAAGCCGAGCGGTCCGACCAGATGGAGCCGCGCCCCGGTGGCCGCCGCCAACCGGCCAATCGAGCCGGAATTTTGCGGAATCTCCGGCCGTACCAGCACGATATGGAACGGCGGGTCGCGATGCGCGGGCGCGGCCAAGCTAATCCGCGTCGCGATCGCGCGCCGCGCCGCCGCCGTCCGCGCGGCGAATCGGATGGCGCCGCGCGCCGATCACGATGTCGAAACTCTCGCCGTCGTCGCTGACGAAACGGTCCGCCAGATGGTAATAGGCCTGGCGCAGAAAGCGCGCGCGGAACTGTCCGCCCTTGACCGCGCAATAGAGCACGTTCTCGGCCCCGACTTCGAGCGTGGCCGGATCGAGCGGTTCGCGCGTCTCGTCGTTGATCACCACGATCAGGCCGGCGGCGGCGGGCGCGTCCTCGACCGTGACGACGACGTAGGGGGTGTCCTCGACCGTGATCGGCGCGCGTTCCTCGGCGACGCGCAGCTCATAGCCGCCGTCGGGATTGCGCCTGAGGCTGCGGCTGAAGAGCAGCGCGATGCGCGGATTTTCGATGCGCTCGTCGTCGTTGTACCAATGGCCGTCGCGGCGGAAGGAGATCTTGCCCGATTCGACGGCGTAAAAGCCTGCGCGCGCCATGATGACCGCAAATCCTGTGCAGAAATCGATTATAGTTCAGCGGCGTTCGCGGCTGTCGAGGATAAGCGTGACCGGACCGTCGTTGACCAGCGCCAATTCCATGTGGGCGCCGAATTCGCCCGTCTCCACGGTAACATCGCGGGCGCGCAGGCGCGAGATGACGTATTCGTAAAGATGGCGCGCCAGCGCCGGCGGCGCGGCGGCGGTAAACGACGGCCGGCGCTGGCGCGGGTCGGCGTAGAGCGTGAATTGCGAGATCGCGAGCACCGCGCCGCCGACCGCGGCCAGCGCGAGATTCATCTTGCCGGCGGCGTCGGCAAAGACCCGCATCCCGGCGATCCGATCGACCAGATAGTCGGCGTCGGCGGCGGAATCGTCGTGCGTGACGCCGAGCAGGACGGCGAAGCCGAGGCCGATTTTGCCGATCGTCCGGCCCTCGACGCGGACCTCGGCCGAGCTGACTCGTTGAACAATCGCACGCATCACGGCGTCCATAGGACAGGAGCGGGGCGCGGCGCAACCGCGCCCGCGGCGTCCGGCGGCGGTAGTGTCGCAGCCGGCGCGGCCGTACTATACTCGATAGGACAATGATCCCGATCCTGCTGCATCTGGGGCCGATCACGATTTACAGCTACGGCCTGATGATGGCGCTCGGCTTTATCATGGCCGACCTGCTGTTGACGAGCGAATGCCGCCGGCGCGGAATCGAGCCCGATCTGGCCAACGCGGCGGTGGTGTGGGCGGCGATCGGCGGAATCGTCGGTTCGCGGATTTACGACGTCTTCGACAACTGGCCGGTCTATCGGGCGAATCCGTGGTCGATCGTCTTTTCGGGGGCCGGCTTCGTCTGGTACGGCGGCTTTATCGGCGGGCTGATCGCGACCGCGATCGTCGCGCGCCGCTATCGGGTCGGAATCGTCAGATTGTTCGATATGTGCGCCCCCGCGCTGGTGCTGGGGCAGGCGTTCGGCCGGATGGGTTGTCAGCTTTCCGGCGACGGCGACTGGGGCGTGCCGTCGACGCTGCCGTGGGCGATGGCCTATCCGCGCGCGATCGTCGGCTGGAACGCGCGCACGGTGCTCAAGCTCGACCCGAGCGGCAATCTCGTGTCGGGTTATTTTCCCGGCGTCAGGGTGCATCCGACGCCGATTTACGAGGCGATTTTATACGTTGGCGTGTTTGCCCTGCTATGGTCGCTACGGCGCAAGGCGCCGGAGGGGCGGCTGTTGGCGCTCTATCTGATGCTGGCGGGGCTGGCGCGCTTCACCGTCGAATTTTTACGGATCAACCCGCGGGTGATGTGGGGTTTGAGCGAAGCGCAGTTGATTTCGCTCGTGATGATGGCGGCGGGACTCGTGATCTGGTACGCGACGGCGCCGCGACCGGCCGCGATCGAGGCGCGGGCGACGCTGAGGGCCTGAGCGATGGGACGCGACGCGAAAATTCTCTCGCTGATCGCGGCCGCCGTGATGCTGGCGGCGGTGGTGTTGATCGCGGCGATGAATTTCGGCGGTCCGCCCTCGTTCGCGAACGCGCCCCTCACGATCAAGCCGGCCAGCACGGGCGGGACCGTCGCGGCCGGCAAGCTGGCGGCGAATTTTACCCTCAACGGCCTCGACGGCCATCCGGTGACGCTCTCCGCCCTGCGCGGCAAAGTGATAATGCTGAATATCTGGGCGACCTGGTGCGGGCCATGCCGGGAAGAGATGCCGTCGATCGAGAAGCTCTATGAAAAACTTCAGGGCGACCCCAACTTCGTGATTCTGGCGGTGAGTCAGGACACGGAGGGAAAGGCCGCCGTGGCGCCATTCATGGCGAAAAACGGTTTCAAGTTTCCGGTCCTGCTCGATCCCGACAACAAGGTCGGCGACGCTTACGGCGTGAGCGGGATTCCCGAGACGTTTATTATCGACCAGCAGGGACGAATCGTCGCGCATCATCTGGGACCCTACGATTGGGCGAATCCGGAGATTCGCGACGCGCTCGAGGAACTGGTCAAGGCGAAACAGGGATAACGGGCCGGCCGAGAGCCCGCGCGCGGCCGGCTTCGCATCAATGAACCCAGGCGGTTTTCGGATGTCATCAAACAAACGCAACCGGTTGATCGTGGCGCTGATGATTGCGCTCGGCGTGTGCGTGTTCGTGATCGGCGATATGGTCGAACGCGCGCAGGCGCTGCCCGACGACACTTACAAGGAGCTGCAGACCTTCGCCAATGTGCTGGCGATCGTGCAGAAGAACTACGTCGAGCCGGTTTCGACCAAGGATCTGATCAACGGCGCGATCACCGGGATGCTGGCGTCGCTGGATCCGCATAGCGCCTATCTCACGCCCGATTTGTATCGCGACCTGGAAGTCGAAACGCGCGGCAGCTTCGGCGGCCTCGGCATCGAGATTACGATCAAAAACGACGTCCTGACGGTGGTTTCGCCGATCGAGGGCACGCCCGCCTACAAGGCCGGGGTCAAGTCGGGCGACCAGATCGTCAAAATCGACAACGATTTCACCAAGGGCATGACGCTGACCGACGCGGTCAAGCGGATGCGCGGACCGAAGGGCAGCAAAATCCATCTGACGATCCATCGCGAGGGCATTCCCGATCTGTTCACGGTGACGGTCACGCGCGACGTAATCCATATCGATTCGGTCAAGGCCAAGGAGCTCAAGAACGGCTACGACTACGTGCGGATCACGACCTTCCAGGACGGCACCGACACCGACGTCGGCCAGGCGCTGGAAAAATTCCGCAAGGCGGGCAACGGCCATATCAAGGGGCTGGTGCTGGACCTGCGCGATAATCCGGGCGGGCTGCTGAATCAGGCGGTCGCGATCGGCAACGATTTTCTCGACGGCGGACTGGTGGTCTATACGCAGGGCCGCACCGAGAGCCAGCAGCAGAAATTCTTCGCGCAGAAGAAAAAGGATTTTCAGGACTATCCGATGGTGGTGCTGGTGAATGGCGGCAGCGCCAGCGCCAGCGAAATCGTGGCCGGCGCGCTGCAGGACCAGCGCCGCGCGATTATCGAGGGCACGCAGACCTTCGGCAAGGGTTCCGTCCAGACGATTCTGCCGCTCGACGACGAATCCGCCCTCAGACTGACCACGGCGCGCTATTACACGCCCAACGGCCGCTCGATCCAGGCGGTCGGAATCACGCCCGACGTGGTGGTTGAGCCGCCGCGGGCGACGCTCGCGTCGCTCGAGCAGTCGGGCGCGAAAATCGATCAGGACGAGGAAATCCACGAGCGCGACCTGCCGCATCATTTCAGGAACGGCCAGTCGGCGCCGAAGTCAAAGGCTCCCGCCGCCGGCGGCGCGAACCAGTCCTCCGCGCCGGCCGCCGCCGCGCCGGAGAGCGATACGTCCAAGCCGGAGAAGGACGTGCAACTCCAGAAGGCGATCAGCATCCTGGAGCATTGGAGCAAGTACAAAACCGAATTGGCGCGCAATGACGACGCGCCGCCGGCCGCCGGCGCGTCGGCGGCGGCGAATCCGTAGCGCGCGTGAATCGATCGCGCGGCCGGGCCGGCGCGGCCGGGTCCGGCGGACTTCAGGCGATGGACGGGCAGTTGCAGTTGACGCTCGGCGCCGGATCGCGCGCCGCCCTCACGGTCACGCAGCTCGTGCGGACGGTGCGTGAGGCGCTGGAGGCGAATCTCGACGAGTACTGGGTCGCCGGCGAAGTCTCGAACGCGCATCTGGCCGGTTCGGGCCATTGCTACTTCACGCTGAAAGACGCCGCCAGCGCAATCCGGGTCGTGATGTTCAAGTCGGCCTATCGACGGGTGCGTTTCCGCCTCGAGGACGGCATGGAAGTCCTCGTGCGCGGCCGCGTCAGCCTGTACGAGGCGCGCGGCGATCTGCAGTTTTACGCCGAGGAGCTGGAGCCGCGCGGCGCGGGCGCGCTGCAAATCGCCTTCGAGCAGCTCAAGCGGCGGCTCGCAAGCGAGGGGCTGTTCGATCCGGCGCACAAGCGCGAGTTGCCGTATATGCCGCGCGTGGTGGGAATCGTGACGGCGCGCGGCTGCGCGTGCCGGCGCGATATCCTGCGGATACTGTTCGACCGCTTTCCCAATCTGCACGTGATCGTCCGTCCGGCCCTGGTGCAGGGCGCGGCGGCGGCCGGCGAAATCGTCGCGGCGATCGAGGATCTGAACGCCGACGGCCGCGCCGAGGCGATTATCGTCGGGCGCGGCGGCGGCTCGCTCGAGGATTTGTGGGCGTTCAACGAGGAGGCGGTCGCG
>JAJXYM010000117.1 GCA_021780585.1 Deltaproteobacteria bacterium | reverse complement strand
CAGGATTTTCTTGATGTCGTCGCCGAACAGCGGCGAGGCGAACTGCTTCTCCCGCGCACGCATCCAGTTGATATTGCCGCGCAGCGTGTTGATCTCGCCGTTATGCGACAGGAAGCGGTAGGGATGCGCCCGGTCCCAGCTCGGAAAGGTGTTGGTCGAAAACCGCTGATGCACCATCGCGAGCGCGGTGGTGATCGCCGGATCGACGAGGTCGGGATAGAAGCGCGGAATCTGGTACGAGATAAGCTGGCCCTTGTAGACGATCGTCGCCGCCGACAGGCTGCATACGTAGAACAGATCGCCCTCGGTCAGACCCATCCGTTCGGCTTCGCCGGTTACGCGCTTGCGAATGACGTAGAGCTTGCGCTCGAGCGCCTCCTCGTCGGCGGTTCCGGCGCCGCGGCCGATAAAAATCTGGCGCACTGACGGCATCGCCTGGCGTGCGATATCGCCGCAATGGGCGGGATCGACCGGCACCGAGCGCCATCCCAGCACATGCTGGCCCTCTTCGCGCACGACCCGCTCGAACATCTCTTCGCAGGCGTTGCGCTTTTGCACGTCGAGCGGCAGAAAGACCATCCCGACGCCGTATTCGCCCGGCGCGGGCAGGCTGAAACGCAGGCGTTCGGCCTCGCGGCGCAGGAATTCGTCCGGAATCTGCATCAGGATTCCGGCGCCGTCGCCGGTCAGAGGATCACATCCGCAGGCGCCGCGATGCTCGAGGTTGCACAGCACTTCGAGACCCTTGACGACGATTTCGTGCGATTTTTCGCCCCGAATGTTGACCACGAAGCCGACGCCGCAGGCGTCATGCTCATGGGCGGGATCGTAGAGGCCCTGCTTCGATGGTATGCCGCGGTAGTGATGCATGGTCGTGCCCTTATGTCGCCGTCTAATGCGCTCTCGAGACGCCGTGGCGATGCCGCTTGCCGTTGGCCGACTCGCCCGACGACTCCTTTTCGCCGCCACTGACCGAAATTTGCGTGCGCTCCGTATGCGTCGACAGCACCACCATCGTCTCCGTCCGCGCCACTCCGTCGATTGCCCGGATCGTCTTGATCAGCTCCTCCAGCGTGCCGGTGTTGCAGGTTTTCACCTTCAGCAGCACCGTATGCTCCCCCGTGATGTGATGGCATTCGAGCACGTCGTCGAGCAGCTCGACCGTCTGCTCGAACAGCCCGATCGTTCGCGGATGGCCGATCGACACGCCGATAAACGCGGTCACGTCCTTGCCCAGCCGGCGCGCGTCGACCGAAGCGTGATAGCCGGTGACCACCCCGCCGTCTTCGAGCTTCTTGACCCGCTCGATCACCGACGGCGCCGACAGCCCCACCTGTTCGCCCAGCTTGACCAGCGGAATCCGGCCGTGCTCCTGCAAAATCGAGATGATTTGCAAATCGATCGCGTCGAGCTCGAGCGTATCGCCGCCTAACTTCATAAGGCAAACCTCGGGGAGAGCCGGGTAAAAATAGCGACAGCCGGCGTCCGAGTCAAGGGATTCTAAGGCGAATCAACAAAAAACAATATGTTTCGGTAAAGTTGCGCGAGAATCGTCCTTATTCGATTAGGCTGATGGCGGTTGACGCCTTATATTCAGTAGAATCGGGCCGCTCCCGCGTCGATCCTTCAGGCCGGCCGGCTCCGTCGCCTGCGAATCGTCGGACTCGCCGGTCCGTCGCGCGCGCCCGTCCTCACGCCGCGACCGCTCAGCTCGAATAGGCGTCCGTGCCCATTTCGAGCGAATCCAGCCCGCTCCATTCGACTTCGGCGGGCACGCGATTACCGATGGTATATTCGACGATACGGAAAAAGGCCGTCGCGAGGGCGAAAATCACGACCAGATTCGTGATCACCCCGATAAGCTGCGCGCCGAACTGTCCCGCGTCGCCATAGAACAGGCCGCGCACCGGACCGGCGATGCCGTTCCAGCCGTCGCCATAAGTGCCGTCCGCGAACAGTCCCAGCGCGAGCGCGCCCCACGTCCCGCACAGCCCATGGACCGAAATCGCACCGACCGGATCGTCGATTCGAAACCGCCGCTCCAGCGTCAGCACCCCGCCGATCACCAGCAATCCCGCCACCACGCCAATCAGCACGGCGGCTCCGGGCGTGACGAAGGCGCACGGCGCCGTAATCGCGACCAATCCGCCCAGCAGACCGTTGCAGGCCATCGCAACGTCCGGCTTGTTATAGCGACGCCACAAGTAGAGGATCGCGGCCAGCGCCCCGCCCGCCGAAGCCAGCACCGTGTTCACCGCGATCAGCGCAATCCGCGGGTCCGAGGCCGCCAGCGTCGAGCCGGCGTTGAAGCCGAACCATCCGAACGCCAGCACCAGCGTGCCGATCACCGCCAGCGGGATATTATGGCCGGGCAGCAGGCCGATCGCGCCGTCGCGCCGGAACTTGCCGATCCGCGGGCCGAGCAGCCGCGCGCCCGCCAGCGCCGCGACGCCGCCCGTCATATGCACCACCGACGACCCGGCGAAATCCACCTGGCCGTGTCCCAGCCCCAGATTGACGCCAAGCTGCGCCAGCCATCCGCCGCCCCATACCCAGTTGCCATACAGCGGATAGAGGAACATCGACATGAACACGCCGTAGACGCAAAACGCGGAGAATTTCCACCGCTCGGCCATCGCGCCGGTCGGAATCGTCGCCGCGGTGTCCATGAACACGACCGCGAACAGAAACATCGCGAGGCTCGCCGGATCGTGGCTGACGCTCACCAGCGCGAACTTGGCGCAGCCGATCAGGCCCCATTGATGGCCGCCGAGCGAAAGCGCGAGCTCGCGATGCGGGATCGGCGCGGCGCTGATCGACGGCCACGCGCCCACCCCGCCCATCATCAGGCCGTAGCCGGTCAACCAAAAACCAGCCAGGCCGATCGGATAGATCAGCAGATTCATCGCCATCGTGTTGACGGCGTTCTTGGCGCGCGTGAAGCCGGTTTCGAGCATCGCGAAACCCGCCTGCATGAACATCACGAGGAACGCGCCGATCAAGACCCACACCAGATTCAGCGACTGGGTCAGCTCGCGCCACGCGGCCGCGCCTGGCTCCTCGGCCCACGCCGGCGCGACCCGCGCCGCCAGTACGATCGCGACCACGCCCGCGATCGCGGCGCCGCGACCGATCGATCCGATCCGGTAGCCTGAAGTAAATCGCTCGCGCTCGGTCATCGGACTTGTCCCCGGTAACTTCGCTGATGGGTCGTTGGCGCCGCCGGATAGCGGTTGGCCAGCCATATCAGGAAGGCCAGCACCCCCGCCAGCGAACCGAAAAACAACGCCGTCCACAAAATTCCGCGAATCTTCTGCGCCGCCAGACTGCGCGGATGCAACCGGTCGACCCGTCCGCTGAGCGTAACCTGAGCCGGATTTTCCAGCTCCCGCAGCATCTCGGCCGCGCTCGCATAGCGATTACGCGGAATCCGCTCGATCGCGTGCAGGATGATCTCCTCCAGATGCGGATCGAGCTCTGGCCGGTATTGGCGCGGCGGACGCGGATCCTCGCCGGTCTTCGCGCGCATCATGTTGTACACGTTATCGGCCGCGTAGGGCAGTTCCGCCGTCAGCATCTCGTAGAGCATCGTCCCCAGCGCGTAGATATCCGTGCGCGCGTCGCCGCGCTTGCCCGACACCTGCTCCGGAGCCATGTAGTCGGGCGTGCCGATCGTCGAGGAAAGGCCCGACCAGGTGAGCCGGCGCGCCTCCTCGTCGAGCGCGATGCCGAAATCCATGATCTTGACCAGACCCGCCGCCGTCACCAGCACGTTCTCGGGCTTGAGGTCGCGATGCACCACGCGCTGGCCGTGCATGTAAACGAGCGCGCCGCAAATCTGCTTCGCGTAGTCTAGCGCCCGGTCGAGCGGCAGCGGACGCTTGTCCCGCAGCATCGCCCGCAGCGACACCCCCTCGACGTACTCCATCGCGATATACATCCGGCTCTTTCGCTCCGGCGTGTACACCTTGATGATGTTGGGATGGTCGAGGCGGCGGACCACCTCCTCCTCGCGCTGGAAGCGGCCATAGAAGACCACGTCGCTTTCGAATTGCGCGTACGGAATCTTGATCGCGGCCACGCGATCGCCGTGCTTGCGGTCGACAGCCTTGAAGATCGAGGCCATGCCGCTGCGCGCGATCAGCTCGATCAGTTCGTACTGATCGAGCTTGTCGCCGACGTTGACCTCACGCATGGGGATTGCGGGCCGTCCGCGCGCGCGACGCTACCAT
>JAJXYM010000247.1 GCA_021780585.1 Deltaproteobacteria bacterium | reverse complement strand
GCATGACAGGGATGGACCTTGTGCGGAGCTTCCCTAATAGTTCACCAGCGCGACGAAAATATCGGCGACGTTGGCCCCCGTCGCCCCGGTAATCACCAGATCGCCGAGCGCGTCGAACAGGGTATAGGCGTCATTGCGCGCGAGCGCCGCGGCCGGATCGAGATGCGCCTCGGCGGCGCGCGCGACCGTCGTCGGCGCGACGATCGCGCCGGCCGCGTCGGTCGGACCGTCGATTCCGTCAGTGCCGGCGAACATCGCGAACAGCGCCCGACCCGGCGCCGCCGCCGCAAGCTCCAGCGCCATCGCCAGCGCGCCTTGCTGGGCGCGTCCGCCGCGACCCGCGCCGCGCACGGTCACGACCGGCTCGCCCCCGGCGACGACGCATACGCGAGGCGTTTCGATCGCGGCGACCCGCCGGGCCAGCGCGCGGCCGAGGTCGTCCGCCTCGCCCGCGAGATCGCCTTCACGCTCGACCCGATAGCCCCGCGCGGCGGCGGCCTCCGCGGCGCCCGCGACGGCCGTCCGATTATCGGCGGCGATAAAATGGAGCGCGCGGGCGCAGCGCGGATCGCCGGACTTCAGCGTCTCGGCGATTTCGCCAGCCGCGCCGCGCTCCAGATACGCGCGCACGGGCTCGGGCGCGCGGCCCCAGAGCTTGCGCCGCTTGAGCACGCCGATCGCGTCGGCGTAGGTCGTCGGATCGGCGGCCGTCGGACCCGATCCGATCGTCGCGAAGTCGTTGCCGGGAACGTCGGAGATCACGAGCGTCGCCGCCCGCGCTGACGCCGGCAGCGCCCGCAACAGGCCGCCGCCCTTGATCGCCGAGAGATGCTTGCGCACGGCGTTGAGTTCGCGAATCGTCGCGCCCACCCGCATCAGCGCCGCCGTCACCGCGATTTTGTCGGCCAGCGTCAGGTCCGCGGCGGGCGCCGCCATCAGGGCGGAGGCGCCACCGCTCAGCGCGAGCAGAAACAACTCATCCGGACGGATTGACGCGGCGAATTCCAGGGCGGCGCGGCCGGCCACTGCCGAGCTGGCGTCGGGTAGCGGATGAGCCGCATGGATCGTCCGCACCGGCGCCGGATTCGCGGCGTCGTTCGGCATGGTTGGCGAAGCGGCGCCAATCGGCGCGATGATCAGTCCTGAACCCAGCCGCGGACCAAGTTCTTCAGCGATCGCCGCCGCCATCCCGATCGCGCTCTTGCCGGCGGCAAGCATCCGCACCGCCGGCGCATGCGCAATCGCTTCAGCGATCGCGCCCGATCCCGGCGTCGCGCCCGCCAGCGCGCGAGCCACAACGCGGCGCGGCTCGACCGCGGCGACGGCGGCCGCAAAGATCCGCATCAGGTCGGCCCGCGCCCGCGACCGCGAACCACCCGCCGTATCGGTCTCGGAACCCATCGTGAGCGGCTATTCCGATCCGGATTCGCTTCGTCTTGTTAGCAAACGAAAATCATGCTGAGTAAGTTTACCAACCGCCTGTACGAACCATCCCCACGCAGCGTTGGGATTCTTGCCCTTGAATTTATCGAGCCGCGCTCGCATCTCACTGTCGATAATGATCGGAGAGTCGAGGCGAAGGTTTATCTGATCGAAGTCAACCACCCAGGGATATGCCTGAGGATCCTTAAGGCCGGGCTGATGCTCCTTTTTGCGAGGCGGCACAGCAACGGACGCCTCCGCGACCACCCCAACCCCCGAAGCGTGAAAGCATAGCCAATCTCCCGCGCGCATCGAGCCGCGATGCGGGGTGTGGTCGCCGAAGGCGAACCATTTATTGCCGACCGTTCGTCGTACCACCTGCGCCGCGGTTTCATCCTCATCCGCGCCGACCGGGACCAGAAAGTATTGCACTGTTTCTGACTGCCGGTTGGGAAGCGCAGGCGGAATCTCAGGTTGCTTTGCCGTCGGGGCATCACTCGGTGGCTTGGAAGGTTCACTCGATGGAATTTCCGGCCCCTGCTTTTCCTGCGCTATCAGTTCAGCCATCAAATCGATAACGGAATCCAGCCGCGGCCCCGAAGGCCGAATGAGCATGAGCAGTTTTTCATGCTCGATGCCGTATTCGCAGGCGAGTTCGGTCAGTTTGAGCAAGGATTCCGCCGACATCAGTCTCAGTTGGTTGACGTGTTGCTCGGCAACGATCGAATTTTCCAGTTGTGCGAGGTCGTGATCGGGTCGAGCGATAATGTAAAGACCCAGAGCATGCTCGCGATCCGTGATCTTTTTCCCCGAAATGAGTTTGTCGACGTAGCCAAGAAGCGTCGCGGTATCAATGCTAAAGGCGTCGGTGGTTTTAACTTCCGCAACGACAAAGAGTCCCGCCGGTGAGGACCACAATCCGTCGTGGCCTATCTCGCCGATGACGCCTTTGTATCGACCATAATCTACCTTAAATCCCAGCAGTTCTCCGGCGCGGTTGATCAAATCCTGGAGCGCCCGATTATATTGGTCACCGGAATTGCCGCAGCAGCTCTCAATATAATCCCGAAGCACTCCGGGCTTGCTGACGTTCGCCTGCAGATAGTTGCGGAACCTTGATCGCGCGGTATCCTCTCCTGGCGTGTCATCAAGAGTCCCCACAAGCTTCAGAACATCGATAAGCGGAATCGCCATTCAACGCCAACCCTTCACGTCAGTGCGCGACCGGCCTCGGTGATACTGCTAATCTTCTTCGTCTTGGTTATCCAATCAATTAAATTTCTGTCAATTTGACAAATGATCGACTGGCAGAGCCTGACGCCAAATTGGCGTCGGAATCCATCGCGAGCCGGATCGTAGCGGACTCGCGCCGCCGGGTCAGCGTTTGGGGCGCAGCGTCGCGACCTTGCCGTCCGCCGACGCGACCAGCACCGCCGTCGCAATCTTTACGAACAGCCCCGTCCCGACCACGCCGGGAATCCTCAGCAGGTCGCTTTCGAGACGCGCCGGATGGCGAATTTCGCGCACGCCGCAATCGAGGATGATATTGCCGTTGTCGGTGATGAATTCGGCGCCGGCGTAATCGCGCCGCAGATTCGGCCGCAAGCCGAGCGCGCGAATCCTTCTCACCACGAACGCTTCCGCGAAGGGCACCACCTCGACCGGCAGATTGCCGCGCGCGCCCAGCCGTTTGACCAGCTTTTCGTCGCCGACCAGGATTATGCGCCGGCGCGACGCCGCCGCGACGATCTTTTCGCGCACCAGCGCGCCGCCGTTGCCCTTGATCAGATTGAGCCGCGGATCGACCTCGTCGGCGCCGTCGAAATCGATATCGATCCGATGCACGTCGCGCAGTTCAGCCAGTTCGATTTTCAGCGAACGCGCCAGGTCCGCGCTGGCGTTCGAGGTCGGCACGCCGCGCACCCGGATGCCGCTCTCGCCGAGCGCGCGGATAAAGGCCGCCGCCGCGCGTCCGGTTCCCAGGCCCAGCGTATGGCCCGGACGGACGAAGCGCAGCGCGTGGCGGCCGAGTTGGTCGAGGTAGTTCTGGTCGGCGGAATTATCCATCGGCAAAGGCGGCGGGCATGCGATCAATCCGGCCGGAGCGAATCAGTCGCGGCCGCTGCGCAGCAGGTTCATGAATTCCTGGCGGGTCTCCTGATGCGTTCTGAAGACGCCGAGCATCGCCGAGGTCGTGACGTAGGAGTTCTGCTTCTCGACCCCGCGCATCCGCATGCACAGATGCTCGGCCTCGAGCACCACGGCGACGCCGAGCGGCTCGATTTGTTCCATGATGGTGCGCGCGATCTGCGTCGTCAGCCGTTCCTGCACCTGCAGCCGGCGCGCGAAAATCTCGACCAGCCGCGCGATTTTCGAAATGCCCACGATCCGGCGGTTGGGCAGATAGGCGACGTGCGCCTTGCCGAAGAAGGGCAACAGATGATGCTCGCACAAGGAATAAAAATCGACGTCCTTGCAGAGGATCATCTCCTGATAATCCTCCTCGGTGAAGAGCGCGCCGTTGATCGCGACCTTGGGATCCTCGCGATAGCCGCGGGTCAAAAAATCCAGGGCCTGGGCCACCCGATGGGGCGTGCGGGCCAGTCCTTCGCGTTCCGGATCTTCGCCGCAATGGTTGAGGATCGCGCGCACGGCTTCCTCGACGGCGCTTGGCTTGCGGTCCATCGTCACTCACCTCGCGGAGTATCGGCGCCAACGCGCGTCCGGCGGCGCCATTCGCGCACCAGTTCGATTGCGAGCGAGGGCCCCCCCCCGCTCATGATATTGAAGCCCGCGACTTCGCCGGCCAGCGTCCGCATCAGCGC
>JAJXYM010000144.1 GCA_021780585.1 Deltaproteobacteria bacterium | reverse complement strand
CGAAGCGACTGGCGTCCGGATCGTGCTGCCGGCCTCGGCCGTGACCAAATTCTCCTGACGCTCCATCCGCCGCCCCACTAAGCGCGCTGACACGGCGCCGTGCGGAATTCCGACCGAAACGTATAAGGGATTATTCGCCCGCTGGCCAAATTAAGCGAAGGCCGGCGCAATGGCGCGATGGTTCTCACTCAATTGAATCCGGTCATATGATTGCGAGCGCTGGCGGCCAAGTCCACGCCCTCGCCATGATCGGCGGGCGCGGCCCCATCCCGCAGATAACTCCGGCAATGCGACGTTGGGCGCCGGCAAGGCGTTGCCGCGCGCATCCGGAGCGGTTCGTGCCCGAGATATACGACGCGACCCGTGAGACATTTTGCCTCAGGTAGAGTAATAAAGACGATTGCGGGGAGATTGATCGGGCGCGCGCCGCGGGCGTGAGAATTGGGGAGCGATGGCGTTCGCCGCCGTCGAAGCGCGTTGAAGGTTCTGCACGTTACGCCATATTTTATGCCCGCCACCTATTACGGCGGCGCGGCCGAAAATCCCTATCGCCTGTGTCTGGGCGTCGCGCGGCTCGGATGCGAAGTGCGCGTGCTGACCACTGACGCCAACGGCCCCCGGCGGACCGTGCCGATCGAGCATGGTCGCGATGTCCTCTTCGCCGCCGGCTTCGAGGTGCTTTACGCACATCGGATCATGCGCGGCAGCGCCGCGCCCGGCCTGTTGACGCGGCTCGTGCCGGAAGTGCGCCGCGCCGACGTGGTCCATCTGACCGGTTTCGATCCGCCGACCGCCTTGCCGACGCTTGCCGCCTGCCGGATTTTGGGCCGGCCGCTGGTATGGTCGCCGCGCGGCGCGTTGCAGCGATGGCGCGGCGGCAGCGTCCGCTTCGCCCCTCGCGTGATCCCGCTTCTCGGCCGCTGGTTGGCGCCGCGCCGAATCGCGATCCACGCCGTCACGCCGGAGGAGTTCGCGGTATGCGCCGCGCGGATGCCGGCCGGCGCCGCGATAACTATCCCAAACGGCGTGAGGATTCCGGCCGAACCCCGGCATGAACCTGGCGACGGCCGGCTCAGGATTGGTTTCGCCGGCCGGATCGAGCCGCGCAAGGCGCTCGAAAACCTGATTGATGCCGGCGCGATCCTGCGTGACGCCGGGCTGGAATTTTCGCTCGCGATCGTGGGCGAGGGCGAAAAGCGCTATCTGCGCGCGCTGCGCAAGCGGATCGCGCGCCGCGGCCTCGACGAGGCGATCGCGATCGCCGGGGCGCTCCACGGTGCGGCGCGCCGCCGCTTCTTCGAAAGGATCGACCTATTCGTGCTCCCGTCGCATCTGGAGAACTTCGGCACCGCCACGACCGAGGCCCTCGCGCGCGGCGTGCCCGTAATCGCCGGCCGCGGCACGCCCTGGCGGCGGCTCGACGAGCGCGGTTGCGGCTTCTGGGTCGATAACGATCCCGCCGTGCTGGCCGACGCCATCCGGCGGATCGCCACGATGCCGTTGGCGGCGATGGGCGCGCGCGGACGCGCGTGGATGCGCGAGGAATTCGATTGGGCTGCGGCGTCGCGCCAGATGCGCAATCTGTACACGGCGCTTATTCATGGCGTTCCCTTGCCGAGCCCGGCGCTCGATGCGAGCGGAGCCGCCGCGTCGGCCGCGGCGGACTAACCCGCCGCCCGCGCCCGCCGGGTCGGCGCGGAGCTCGACCTCAGGAGTCGGAGTCGGGCAGTGCGAGGCCGCGGAGCTTCAGGAAGGTCAGCTTGTCCCAATACCCGCGCTGAAAGACGATCCGGTCCGCAACCACGTGAAAGAAGCCGCATCCGCGCAGCCCGAGCGGATCGCGCCACTCCAGAATCGCCCATTCGCCGTCCTCGAACAGGTGCTCGACGATACAGACCATCGCAGTGCCGGCGAACCCCGCCGCGAACATCCTCTGGATCGCCGCGCGGCCGGCGACCGGGCTTTCCGGCGTCTGATGATTGATCGCGTCGTCGGTATAGAGCGCGGCGAGGCCCGCCGCGTCGGCGCGGTTGAAGCGTTCGACCCAAACCTTGACGACTTCGCCCGGGCGCATCGCGAATCACCTCCTTGCGGTCGACCGGCGGCGCGCGACCGGATCGGACCGCCGCCACGGATGGTGACGAAACCGATGCGCGGCCGTCAATCGCCGGCGATTGGTTGGGGCGCTTGGCGCCAAAGCCGATTTTGGCCCAAGATTGCCCTCAAGACGCTAAACAAGAGTGCTAGGCAAAGTATTAAATTGAGTGTAAAAGGCAGATTAGCACAAGTTGAACCTAAAAGGGCGCTTGCATCGTTTGCAATGCGCGCGCAAAGTTGGAGCTGACCATAGGGGGGTAAGCGGATCTTCAGATGCCTGCGGAAATCGTGATATTGCGATGGTGATCAATCCGGCCTTACGACCGCTGGCGGCGACGGCGATCGCGTTCGCGATAACCGCCGCGACCGTCGCCCCTGTGAAGCGGCTGGCGCAACGTTGCGCAGTGACGGCTCCGCCGCGTGACGAATCGCGCCATCCGGGAGAGACGCCATTGCTGGGCGGCATCGCGATTATCGGCGCCGTCGTGGCGGCGATGACTGCTGTGCATGCGCTCTCGCTCGGGATGGTGGCCGGCGCCGTCGGCCTGTTGCTGGTCGGCGTAATCGACGACGCGTTCGTCCTGCGGCCGCGCGGCAAATTCCTTTCACAGGCGGCGATCGTGGCGATCGTGGTGGCATTGACGCCGGCGCTGCATCTGGCGCCACGGGGATGGCTCAGCGCGCTGATCGCGGCATTTTTCCTGCTCGCAACCATCAACGCTTTCAATCTAATCGACGGGCTTGACGGGCTGGCGGCCGGAGTCGGGATTGTGGTGGGCACGGCGGCTGCCATCATCGCGCTGCTCCATAATAATGCCGCCCTCGGATGTCAGGCGTTGGCGGTGGTGGGTGCGCTATGCGGGTTTTTGCTCTATAACGTCAGTCCCGCTTCGATCTTCATGGGCGATAGCGGCGCGTTGCCGCTCGGCCTGCTGCTCGGTCTGATTGCGCTGCAAGCGGGCGGCCTGTCGAATAATTCGCGTCTGTCATATTATGTCGCGCCCGCGCTGCTGATGCTGGTGCCGCTGCTCGACACGGCGATCGTCAGCGTGAGCCGGATGGCGACGGGCAAGCCGATTTCGCGCCGCGGTCTCGACCATTCGCATCACAAGCTGCTGACGCTGGGACTGGGCGAACCCGCGGCGGTCGCGCTCTTCTGGTTGATGGCGGTAGTGACGGCGGCGTTCGCGATTGTCTTTACCGTGATACCGCATCCGCTGGTGCTGGCGATGCTGCCGGCGGTGATCGGGCTGTTCGGGGTGATCGCGCTGTTCATGATCGATCTGACCTTCGACGCGGTTTCACCGGGTGCGGCGTGGGGCTATCTGCAGGGATTGGCGCGCTTTATTGTGAATTTCAGCTACAAGCGGCGGCTGGCGGAATCGATGCTCGATCTGGCGCTGATTCCGGCGGCCTATTTCGGCGCTTTTCTGTTGCGACTCGATTTCAAAATCAACGACGGCCTGATGGCGAGTCTGCTCAGCAGTCTGCCGTGGGTGCTGGCGATGACCTACGCCGCGTTCCTGGTGGCGGGCGTCTATCGCGGGATCTGGCGCTACGCGAGCGTTTCGGACCTGCTGCGGATGGCCAACGGCGCGGTGCTGGCGGGCGTTTTCGTGGTTTTGCTGTCGCTGGTGGCGCCGATCGAGCTGTCCGGCTCGGTCGCGGTGCTGTTCGTGATCCTGCTGATGAATTTGCTGGCCGCCAGTCGTTTTTCCTTCCGCGCGCTGCGCAAGGGGGTGGCCTGGCTGGCGGTCGCCAACGAGCGGGTGCTGATCATCGGCGCCGACGAGCTGGCGGAGGCGGCGGCGCGCTATTTGGCGGCGGCGCGTGACCGGCGGCCGCGCGTGATCGGTTTCGTCGATGACGATCAGATGAAATTCGGCAAACTGGTGCATGGACGGCAGGTGATGGGGTCGCTGGATGACCTCGAACGGATTTTCCTGGCGACGGATTTCAATGAGCTGCTGGTCGCGGTCGATCATTTGCCGCGCGAACGGATGCTGCGGTTGTGGGAATTCGCCAATCGCCATCATTTGGCCGTGCGCCGCTTCTCGATCCGGGTCAACGAGATGGGTCCGATTAGCGAAAGCGAGAGTCCGCCCGCGGGCGGCGCGGCGCGTCCCTCGGCCACCGGACCGATAGTCGCC
>JAJXYM010000353.1 GCA_021780585.1 Deltaproteobacteria bacterium | reverse complement strand
CTCGAGCACATGGCGCGTTTCCTCGGCGCCGCTGGTGGTGTAAAGCGGCACGACCACCCCGCCCAGTCCGAGCACCGCCTGATCCATCACGATCCAGTGCGGGCCGTTTTCGGCGAGAATCGCGACGCGGTCGCCGGCCTTGAGTCCGAGGCGCGCCAGTCCGGCGCGCAGCCGCCGGATCCGATCGTCGAGCTCCGCCCACGAATGGTCGCGCCAGACCTTGTCGTGCTTGTCCTTGAGGAGGGCGCGGCCGTCAAGGCGCCGCGCCTGGCTCTCGAATACGCGAGGGATGGTGTCGGCAGGCAACGGCATCGGAATTCCTTTTGCGGCTTGAGCGCGGCGCAAAAAGTTCTAGCTAAACCGGAGCCTGCCGCCAACCGCTCGGCGCCGCACTCGCGCTTCTATGCGACGCGGCAGTTGGTCTATTATCGGCCCGTCCGCAGGGCCGCGACGGCAAATCGTCCGGACCGGGGAGCGCAACGATGCTCACGCTTGAACAGATCGACCTCGCCGACATCGATTTCTTCGTCGCCGGCGATATCCACGGAGCCTTCCACACATTGCGCGAACAGGCTCCCGTGCATTGGCAGGAGCGCCGGCCGGGGCGCGGCTTCTGGTCGCTCACCCGCTATGACGACGTGCTCGCGGCCTATCGCGATCCGCTGGGCTTCAGCTCCGAACGCGGCGTCACGTTGTATTTCGGCGAGCCGCCGCCGCAGCAGCAAAGCGGTTTCGGCCGGATGATTATCACCACCGACCCGCCACGCCATCCGAAGATGCGCCAGGTCGTGAGCCGCCGCTTCACGCCGCACGCGGTGAAGGCGCACGAACCGATGGTCCGGCGGATCGCCGGCGAGATCGTCGATGCGGTGATCGAGCGGGGCGAATGCGATTTTGTCGCCGATATCGCGGCCCGGCTGCCGACCGCGGCGATTTGCGAAATGATGGGTATCGGGCGCGAGCATTGGGGCCTGATGTTCGCGATCGCCAACGAAACCGTCGGCCGCCACGATCAGGAATACGCGCGCGGCCGCAGCGGCCAGGAGGCGGTCTACGCGGCGCAAGCCCAGGCGCACGAATTTTTCGCCCATGAAGCCGCGCGCCGGCGCGCGCATCCGACCGACGATCTGATCAGCGCGCTGGTGCATGGCGCGGCCGGCGGCGCGCCGCTCAGCGAAGAGGAGATTTCGTTCAACGCGATTCTGCTGGTCCTCGGCGGTCAGGAAACCACCCGCAACGCCACGTCCGGCGGGATGCTCGCGCTGATCCAGCATCCGGCGGAGCGCGCGAAGTTTCTCGCCCATCCCGAGGCGCCGGAGGCGATCGAGGAATTGTTGCGCTGGACCTCCCCGGTCACGCACATCATGCGCACGGCGACGCGCGACCATGAAATTCGCGGAGAGAAGATTCGCGCCGGCGATCGCGTGGTGCTCTGGAACGCCGCGGCGAATCGCGATCCCGCGCAATTTCCCGAACCCGACCGCTTCGACGTGGCGCGCACGCCCAACGACCATCTGGCCTTCGGCCACGGCGAGCATTTCTGCCTCGGCGCGAATCTGGCGCGGCTCGAGATGCGCGTGATGTTCGAGGAAGTTTCGCGGCGGATGCCGGACCTGGAACTGGCCGGACCGGTCGAGCGATTGCGCTCAAATTTCGTCGCCGGGATCAAGCGGATGCCGGTGAAGTTCTCGCCGCGCGCGGCGCAAGCGGCGGGCGCGCTCGCCTGACGAGGCCGCGGCCGGATGCGGACAAATGCTGGCGGGCGGCGATCAACCTTGCTATGTTCGTTAAGATTTGGTTGATTTTAGGAAGCGGTCATTTTCGTAATTCTAATAATGCCCGCGAACCGGCGCGGACTCCGTGTCGCGCGCCCGATTCACGCTGATGCCATCTGCTGAGACTTCGCTCGCCACCTCCCGGCCGGCGCCCGCGCTGCATCGCTTTGCGATTCTTACCGCGGCGGCGACCTTCGCGCTGATTTTCATCGGCGGTCTGGTCACGTCGACCGGATCCGCTCTGGCGGTGCCGGATTGGCCGCTGGCGTTCGGCCATCTGGTGCCGAAACTGATTGGCGGCGTGCGCTTCGAATACGGCCATCGCGTGGCCGCCGGGATCGTCGTGGTCCTGACCGCGATTCTGGCGGCGTGGACCTGGATGGTCGAGCCGCGCCGCTGGGTGCGCCGGCTCGCGCTTGCCGCAATCGGGATCATCATCGTGCAGGCGATCCTCGGCGGAATCACGGTGCTCTATCTGTTGCCGCTGCCGATCGCCGTGGCGCATGCCGGAACCGCGCAGGCGCTGACCTGCGTGATGGTCGCGATGGCGCTGTTCACGAACCCGAACTTCGGCACGGCGGAGCGTATCGAGCCGGACGGCCGCCGGCCGCGGATCGGCGCGCTGGCGATCGCGACCGCGGCGGTGATTTACACGCAAATCCTGATCGGCGCGGTGATGCGCCACCTGGGCGCAGGGCTGGCGATTCCGGATTTTCCGACCTCCTTCGGCGGACTGTTTCCGCCCTTCATCTCGGTCGGCGTGGACGTGAATTTCGCCCATCGATGCGGCGCGGTCGCGGTCACGATCATGGTGGTCTGGACGGTCGCGCGAATTTTCCGCGGCTATCGCGGCGTGCCCGGGTTGACCCGTCCGGCGATGCTGCTGCTGGCGCTGCTGGCGACCCAGATCACGCTTGGCGCCCTGACCATCTGGAGCGGTCGCGCGGTGCTGCCCACGACCGCGCATGTGCTGGTCGGCGCGGGCGTGCTGGCGACCAGCGTGGCGCTCTCGATTCGCGCCTGCGCGCTCGGCGGACTGGCGTCGGCGGCGGACGCGACCGGACTGCGCGCGGCGACTTCCAACGCGATCGATCACAAGGTGATAGCGTGAGTTCCGAGGCCGCGGCGCTCGACGCCGGGATGCCTTCGATTCGCGGCCGCGCGGCCGCCTATATCGAACTGACCAAGCCGCGCGTGCTGCTGATGGTGCTGATCACGACGCTGGCCGGCTATTACATGGGCGACGGCGCGCGCTTCGATCTGGCGGTCGCCTTCAGGGCGCTGGTCGGCACGGCGCTGGCGGCGGGCGGCACGCTCGCGCTCAATCAATACTTCGAGCGCGTCTTCGACGCCAGGATGGACCGCACGCGCCATCGGCCGCTGCCGTCGGGGCGGCTCAAACCGATTGAGGCGCTGGTCTTCGGGACGCTGACGACGGTCGTCGGGATCGGCTACCTGTGGAATGCCGTCAATCCCCTGACCGCCTGCGTCACGGGCGCGGTCACGGTGCTCTATCTTGGCGCGTACACGCCGATGAAGCGCTATACCTGGCTATGCCAGATTGTCGGCGCGGCGCCTGGCGCGTTGCCGCCGGTGATCGGATGGGCGGCGGCGCGCAACAGTCTGGCGGCCGAGCCGTTGATCCTGTTCGGCATCATGTTCCTCTGGCAACTGCCGCACGCGCTTTCGATCGCGCGGCTCTATCAGCGCGATTACGACCGCGCGGGCTATCGGCTGCTGCCGGCGGAACGCGCCTGGGGCAATCCCGCCAATCTCGTGATGATCGCCGCGACCGTCGTGCTGGTGGCGTTCGGGATGCTGCCGACGTTCATGGGGTTCGCGGGGCGGGTCTATCTGCCGGTCGCGGCGGTGCTGGGCCTTGTGATGCTCTATCATGCGTTCAAGCTGCTGCGCCGGCCGACCGTCGCGGCCGACGCCCGGCGCGTCATGATGGTCTCGCTGATCTATCTGCCGATGGTTCTGTTGGTGATGGTGCTGGACAAGGTGTGACCGCGCCTGCCGATTCCGCGTCAATCAAATCCGCAAAAATAGCCCGTCTGGGCCAAATCTGACGAGCGCTCGGCCGCGTCTCTAGGCTTAGCCGCGCGCCGCTTGAGCCGTGATCGCAAGCAAGCGGGATTAGCCCGCTTTGGCGATTGGCACAGGCTTTCCGCGCGGATAAATTGAACGCGAATTCGCGGGGGAGCAGCCAATCGGGAGATCACCACAGCATGAGTTTGAAGTCAGTAGTGGCCGCGGCGTTCGCCTTCGTCCTCGTCGTGGCGCTCGCGAGAATCGCGCAGGCCGCCGCATCCGCGACCGTCGCTTCGGGCGCCGCGGCGCCGGACGCGGCCGGCGGCATGACTCCGGTTCCCGGCGCGCCGGGCCTGACCTCGGGGCCGAACGGAATTCCGATCGGCACGAAAATCACGATGGCGAACTGGCGGCAATACCAACAGTTCATGCCCGACGGGATGATCGAGTTGTTCGCCGGCGCGCAATTCTGGAAGATGCCGCCCGATGTCGAAATCGATATCGGCCCGACTTTCGACTATCCGCTCCCGCGCAGCTACACCGACGCGACCGAGCAATACGCCTCGCAGGTCCGGCTGGTGAAGCTGCCCGACGGCCATTGGACGCTGCAAAACTATGTCGCCGGACGGCCGTTTCCCGATCCCCGGGAGCCGAACAAGGGGCAGAAAATCCTCGCCGACGAATGGTTCGCCTATGGTCCGCATCTGGCGGTGCTCTCGCCCGCGACCGGACTGGGCAGCACCTGCACCTCGGATCGTTTCGGCAATACCAATTGCCTCAAGGTTTCCGCGGTCTATCGCCAGCTTGCCTACAACACCGATCCGGGAATTCCGCGCACCGAGCCGGGCGCGCAAGGCGCATGGTATACCGAATGGCTGATGATCGAGGAGCCGGAGGAGTCGAAATACACCGCCGATCTGACCATCTTCTACGAGGATATCGACAAGCCCGAAGGCAACTTTATTTATGTGCCCGCGCTGCGACGTTCGTTGCGGCTGGCCAGCACGGCGCGATGCGCGCCGCTGTTCAGCACCGATTTTACCCATGACGACGAACGCGCCGGCTTCAACGGCGGAATCGCGGTGTTCGACGGGACCTATTTGCGCGATCAGAAAGTTCTGGCGCTGGCGAATCTGACCACCGCCGACGGCGCCTTTCCCGCCAACTACGACATGCCGCTGGGCTTCGCCAAACCGTCATGGGGCCAATGGAGCGTGCGCGACACCTATATGATCGACGTGCGGCGCGTGGCGTCGGAGGCCAAGGGCTATTGCTACGGCAAGCGTATCATGTACGTCGACAAGCATTTCTTCCACGAGCAGTGGATGGATCTGTACGACGCCAATATGAAGCTGTGGAAAACGGGCGTGGTGTCGTTTCGCGTGCGTAACGTGCCGGGCGTCGGCTATGCCGCGCTGTCGTCGCTGGCGTTCCAGTTCTGGGATCTGCAGAATGACCATTCGACGTATACCTTCACCGCCGACGGCGCGGGCCGCGATATAGTAATCAATAACGCCGTGCCGCCCCAGTACAATAATATCGAACGTTACTCGACGCCGAGCGGTCTGATGCAGATCATGCGCTAGTCCCGCCGGATTCGCGACGGGTCCGCGGATCGCGCGCGGACCCCTCGCGCCAGGCTTCCCGCTAATCCGCCTGTTCCGCTTGCCGGTCGATCCGCCCGCCCCGTCGGGCCCGGCCTGACCGCGCCGCCGCGGCCGCCCGATCGCGGGGAACCGTCCGCGTCGCCGAATCATTGACATATTGACGGACATGGCGCTAATGGCACGGATACGCGGTCGCGCGTACCGGGGATTTCAGGGCGTCATGCCCTTGAGGACGCGACTTTATTGGGGAAAATCCGCATTTGGCGGAGGGAGGGAGATTGTATTTATGAGCAGGTTTTTCAGAGGGGTTGCGGCCCTGCTGCTGGTCTTGGCGGCGGGCCCCCTGGCCGGGATGGCGCATGCCGATCCGGTTCAGGACACGATGCGTCAGTGGCTGGCTGACACCGCCCATCAGGGCACGATCGCGCCGGGCACGACGATCACGATGCAGAACTGGCAGCAGTACAAGCAGTTCATGCCGGTCGGTATGGTCGAATTCTTCCAGGGAGGCTTTTTCTGGAAGATGCCCTCAGATATCCAGATGCCGGTCGGACCGACGGTCATTTACCCGCTCTCCGAGGGCTACCGGGCGGCGAGCGAGAAATACGGCGCCCAGACCCGCGTGGTCCATCGCCCCGACGGCACGATGGATTTGTCCAATTATGTGGCGGGGATGCCCTTTCCGAATCCGCAGGAGCCGGATCTGGGCTACAAGGTTCTCGCCAACGTCTGGTTCCCTGACGAACCGTATCTGCTGGTGCTTTCAGCCAAAAACGGATTGGCCAGCTTCTGCACCGCCGACCGTTTCGGCAATCGCGCCTGCACCAAGACCTCGATCGTTTATCGTCAGCTCGCCTACAACAGCCATCCGGGAATCGCGCGCACCGAGCCGGCCGCGTCGGGCGCGTGGTACACGGAATGGCTGATGGTCGAAGAGCCGGAACAATCGCGCTACACCGCCGACCTCACGATTTTCTGGCAGGACCTGACCAAGACCGAGGATAACTACGTCTTCGTGCCGGCGCTGCGCCGTTCCTTGCGGCTTTCCGCCTCGGCGCGATGCTCGCCGCTGTTTGGCAGCGACATGATCCACGACGATCAGCGCGGCGGCTACAACGGCGGACTCTCGCTGTTCAGCGCCGATATGCTGGGCGAACGCAAGATTCTGGCGATCACCGATCTGACCGCGGCCGACGGCGTCTATCCGGCCAATTACGACGGCGAAATCGGCTGGTCCCAGCCGTCCTGGGGTCCGTGGAGCCTGCGCGACGTTTACGTGCTGGACGTGCGGCGGGTGTCGTCGCAGCGCCAGGGCTACTGCTACGGCAGCAAGATCATGTACGTCGACAAGCAGTTCATGCATCAGCTGTGGGAGGAGATTTACGACGCCAACCTGAAGCTGTGGAAGATCGTCCGCATCCATCTGCATCCGGCGGAAGTAGACGCCGGCCAGGGCAAGATTCCACTCGATGGCGCGCTGATCGAGAGCTATTGGGACGTGCAGAACGATCACAAGAGCGACGTCTTCACGGCCAATTCCGACGGCAAGACCGACGGACTGACCTTCAACGCGAGCGCTCCGCCCGAGTACAACAATATATCGCGTTACTCGACTCCGGGCGGCCTGATGCAGATCATGCGCTAGGAGCATAACCGGCCTGACGGCCCTGACGGGGGCTGGCGGCGCAACCGCCCGCCCCCGTTTTCTTTTCAGCCGCCGCAATCGCCGTCGCGCCATATCGCGCCCGGCCGGATGGCGAGGATTATTAGCGGCGCGCGCCCGCGCGATCACGGCAAATTCATGATCGCGCAAAAATTCTGTTGACATCACGGCCTTTTGGGCCTATTGGCGATTTAAGGGAAGTTTCGCAAGTCGAGGGCTACCTTGGCGAGCGTTTTCCCGAGGGGGAAGTTGGATCATCAGGTTGGAACGGGGAGGGTGAGTCGCCGGTAGTTATCGTAGTTAAATCTGTCACCTCGTCGCGCTTCGGTTCATGAGGGGTTTGTCATCCACTGGGACCTGCGGTTTCTCGCGGATTAATGGGGACAATCGGGGAGAGTCTCCGCGGAAAATGCATACTAGGAGGGAAGCACCAATGACCGCACTGAGGAGGGTTGGCGTCCTGCTGATGTTTCTGGCGATTGGACCACTGGCCGGGATCGGCCGTGCGGATCCAGTCCAGGACACGATGAAGCAATGGTTGGCCGACACCGCCAGCCAGAGCACGATCGCGCCGGGCACGACGATCACGACGGCCAACTGGCAACAGTACAAACAGTACATGCCGGTGGGAATGATCACGCTCTTTCAGGGTTCGTATTTCTGGAAGATGCCGTCGGATGTGCAGATTCCGATTGGACCCACGGTGATGCATCCGTTGCCGCGGAATTACGTCGCCGCCAGCGAAAAATACGGCGCGCAGACCCGTGTGCTGCATAATTCGGACGGCACCATGGGCATGTCGAACTATATTGCCGGGATGCCCTTTCCGAATCCCGAGGAGCCCGACAAAGGCTACAAGATACTAGCCAATCTGTGGTTCCCCGGCGGACCGTATCTGTCGGTGCTTTCGACCGAGTCGGGCTTGGCCAGCTTCTGCACCGCCGACCGCTTCGGCAACTCGGCCTGCACCCGGACCTCGGTGGTCTATCGTCAATTGGCCTACAACTGGGCGCCGGGATTGCCGCGCACGGACCCGCAGGCGTCGGGCGCGTGGTTCTCGGAGTGGCTGATGGTCGAACAGCCGGAACAGTCGCGTTACACCGCCGACCTGACGCTGTTCTGGCAGGACCTCGGGAAGATGGAAGACAGCTACGTCTTCGTGCCGGCGCTGCGCCGTTCGCTGCGCCTTTCGACCTCGGCGCGATGCGCGCCGCTGTTCGGCAGCGACATGGTGCATGACGACCAGCGGGTCGGCTACAACGGCGGGCTTTCGCTGTTCGACGCCGCCTACCTGGGCACGCGCAAGATTATCGCGCTCACCGATCTCACCAATGCCGACGGCGCCTGGCCCGGCAACTACGATATGCCGTTGGGCTGGTCGAAGCCGTCATGGGGGCCGTGGAGCCTGCGCGAAGTCGATTTGATCGATGTACGGCGCGTGCCTTCGCAGCAGCAGGGTTACTGCTACGGCAGCAAAATCATGTACGTCGATCATCAGTTCTACCATCAGCTTTGGGAAGAGGTTTACGACGCCAACATGAAGCTGTGGAAGATCGTCCATATCGGCCTGCAACCCGCCAGCCTGTCGGCCGGCGAGGAAGAGGCGCCCTACGGCGGCGGCATTATCGAGACCTATTGGGATTTGCAGAACGATCACGTGAGCCACGTTTTCACCGCCAACGCCGACGGCAAGACCGACGGCCTGCGATTCAACAAGAACGTTCCCGCCCAATACGATAACGTCACGCGCTATTCGACGCCGGGCGGCCTGATGCTGATCATGCGATAGCGACTTCGGGGGGTAAACCCAATCCAACGGGACGGCGGGCGACGCGATTGGGAGCGTCGGCCGCCGTCTCTTTTTTTTTGCGCGCGAACCGCGCGTGTCCGAGGTCGGGGCGATGTGCGCCGCCGCTCGGCGCGGACATGATCCGCGGCGAGCGGCGCGCAGGGTGGAACGGCGTCGGCGGGCGGTTCCTGAATTCGCCGCGGCCAACGGCACAGGCGGCCGCGGCCGCGCGTTTCACGGGGGCGGGGTTTCCGATAATCTGGCCTTCGGCCGGCGCTGGTGGCGCTCGGGCTGGAGGAGAGCGTTGGCGCGCGACGAGAATCAGGCGAAAGAGCAGGCCGAACGCTTCGGCCGCAACGCTGTCGAGGTGATTTCCGCCCCGGAACTCGAGGCGCGGCTCGGCGCGGGCCGGCCGCTCAGAATCAAGCTTGGGATGGACCCGACGGCGCCGGATCTCCATCTGGGTCATTCAATCACGCTCAAGAAGCTGCGCGATTTCCAGCGCGCCGGCCATACCGTGGTTTTTCTGGTCGGCGATTTCACCGCGATGATTGGCGATCCGACCGGCCGCTCGGAAACCCGCAAGCCGCTGACCCGCGAACAGATCGAGGCGAACGCCCGCACCTATCAGAATCAGGTCGCGAAGGTGCTCGATCCCGCGCTGACCGAGGTGCGCTTCAATTCCGAATGGATGAACGGGGTCGATACCCGCCGGCTGATCGAGATCGCGGCGAAGTTGAGCGTCGCGCGGATGCTCGAACGGGACGATTTCGAGCGCCGGCTCGAAAAGCAGGAGCCGCTGTTCCTGCATGAGCTGCTCTATCCGCTGATTCAGGGCTACGATTCGGTCGCGCTCAAGGCCGACGTGGAACTGGGCGGCACCGATCAGAAATTCAACATGCTGGTGGGGCGCGAGCTGCAGCGCGCCTTCGGCCAGCAACCGCAGATCGTCTTTACGATGCCGCTGCTCGAAGGACTCGACGGCGTGCGCAAGATGTCGAAGTCGTACGGTAATTACGTCGGCCTGACCGAAGCGCCCGAGGAGATGTTCGGCAAGCTGATGTCGATTCCGGACGCGCTGATGCCGCGCTATTTCGAATTGCTGACCGACGTTGGGATGGACGAACTGGCGGCGATTCGCGCCGGCGCGATCCATCCGATGGAAGCGAAGAAGCGGCTGGCCGCGCTAATCGCCGAGGAATATCACGGCGCGGCGGCGGCGAATCGCGCGCGCGAATATTTCGAAAGCAAATTCCAGCGGCGCGAAGTGCCGCGCGACGTTCCGGTCTACCGGATCGCGGAGACGCTCTGGATCGGCGAGCTGATGAAGCAACTGCGCTTCGCCTCCTCGACCAGCGACGCGCGCCGGCTGCTCAGCCAGGGCGCCGTGCGGGTCGACGGCGCCGCCGTCACCGACATGAACTTCCGCTTCGTCCCCGGCGAGCATCGGGTGCTTGAAGTGGGCAAGCGCCGCGTCGCCCGAATCGAACGCTAGTGAAGCTCTGCGCAAGGTCCATTCTGTCATTCTGAGCGCAGCGAAGAATCCCGGGATTCTTCACTGCGCAGACTCCGTTCAGAATGACAATTTGACTTGTGCGGAGCTTCCCTGGCGGCGTGGGAGTCCGCGCCGCGCCGTTTCAGGCGGAGGCGGCGTCGGACGCGGGCCGAGGCGTCGCCGCCAGCGCGGTCAGCGCGCCGCCCTCGAGGCGCCATACCGTCCAGTCGCCCAATGGCGCCGCGCCCAGCGCGTGATAAAAACGCTGCGCCGGAGCGTTCCAGTCGAGCACGCGCCATTCGATTCGCTCGTAGCCGCGTGCGGCCGCGACCTGAGCCAATCGCTTGATCAGCGCGATTCCGGCGCCGGCGCCGCGATAAGACTCATCGACGAACAGGTCCTCGAGAAACAACAGCGGCTGGCCGAGCCAGGTCGAATAGCTGCGATAAAAGAGCGCAAAGCCGACGGGAGTCGCGCCAAGCTCCGCGATCAGGCATTCGAAGGGCGGCGCCGCGCTTTCCATCTGGGCGCGCAATTCCGAGGCGGTCGCGCGCACGGCATCTTCGGCGCGTTCATAGGCGGCAAGTCCGCGGATAAAGCGCATGATCGTCTCGGCGTCGGCGGGGATCGCGAACCGGATCTTCACAGTCATGGGTATCGCTCCTTCCCATGAAGCGAATTGTACACCCGCGACGACGCCGAAGCTGTGGAAAACCGGACGCCGCGCGCGCGGCGTCGCCGGCTCTCGGATTGCGGCTCAGGACGCGGGCTTTTTCATCCCAACCCGCTCGTAATATTTCGCCGGGACCTTGCTCCGGTCCTTGTAGATGATGAAGTTGCAATGCTGCCTGCCGAGCTCGTGCGCCGGCTCGACGACCACGAACGGCGCCCCATGCGCGGCGATATCCTGGCGCTCCATTACCGGCTCATGCGCGCAATAGACCGGAAAACTGTCGCGCCCATAAGTCAGGAATTGGGGCCCCTTGACCGTGAGCATCGGGTTGGGTCCCTCATACTTGCCCTCGAGCACGAGCCGGCCGCCGCTGCCGCACGGCCGCATCTGGATGACGATCTTCTCGTCGTCTTCGACGATATTGAGCGGCTGCAGATGGGCGCGCAGGCCCGCGACGAACATCTTGACCCGGGCGCGCAGGGCGGTCGCCTCCGCCGGCATCTTGTCGAGATTCGGCAGCCACCACGCCTTGACTCCCGCCTCCATCGCCTCTTCCAGCGCCTGGTCGCCGAAGCGGCGGCCAACGAAGGAGAGCGTCGCGACGGTCCAGTCGCGGTAAAGGTCGTGCATGCTGAGGAATTCGTTGTACATTCGACGGGCGAGCTTTTTTGCGGTTTCGCGATCGCCGGAATCGATCGCCTCAACCACGCGATCGACGGTGAGCTTTTCCATTTCGGCGATTTCGTCGGGATTAAGGATGCGTTCGGCCATGATGGAACCCTCGCGACAGTGATACGCCGGGCGGACCGGCGGACGCGGAATTGCGACGCGTCGAGTTTTGCACAGGCTGTGGCGAAGCAAAAAACGGTCAACCGTTGGATTCCGAAAAGGGGTGCGCTATAGTCCTTGCGTTTTTCAGGGTGACGCAAGTAATTCTGATATTGTGACTGGCTGGCGGTTAGCGTATTTAATGCTGGATTCGGCGCCGGAGCCGGACCGAACAGCGAATCGGAGAAAGCGGTGGAAACGTCTTCGCACGACATTCTGATAATCGGCGGCGGCGGCGCCGGATTACGCGCGGCGATCGAAATCGCCGAGCTCGATCCGAAGGTCGACGTCGCGATGGTTTCCAAGGTCTACCCGATGCGCAGCCATACGGTGTCGGCCGAGGGCGGCGCCGCTGGAGTGGCGGGCAAAGACGATAGCGTCGATGAACATTGCTACGACACGATTTCGGGCAGCGATTGGCTCGGCGATCAGGACGCGATCGAGTTCTTCTGCAATGAGATTCCCAAGGAACTGCTGCGCCTGGAGCATTGGGGATGTCCGTGGAGCCGTGAGCCTGACGGCCGGATAGCGGTGCGTCCGTTCGGCGGCATGAAGAAGATGCGCACCTGGTTCGCCGCCGACAAAACCGGCTTCCATCTGCTGCATACGCTGTTCCAGACTTCGCTCAAGTACGCCACGATTGCGCGCTACGACGAAACCTTCGCCACGCGCCTGCTGGTCGAGGACGGCGCGGTGCGCGGCGTGGTCGCGATCGAGCTGCGCACTGGCAAGATTCGCGCGATTCAGGCCAAGGCGGTGATTATCGCGACCGGCGGATGCGGTCGGGTGTTCCCGTTCACCACCAACGCCAATATCTGTACCGGCGACGGGATGGCGCTGGCGTATCGGGCCGGCGCGCCGCTCAAGGACATGGAGATGGTCCAGTACCATCCGACGGGATTGCCCTTCACCGGCATCCTGATTACCGAGGCCGCGCGCGCCGAGGGCGGATGGCTGCTGAACAAGGACGGCTACCGCTTCCTGCAGGATTACGATCTTGGCAAGCCGACTCCGACTCCCGTGCTGCGCAGCATGGAGCTCGGACCGCGCGACCGCGTTTCACAGGCGATTTTCGGCGAATTCGAAAAGGGGCGGGCGTTCCACGGCCCGTATGGCGACTACGTCCATCTCGACCTGCGCCATCTGGGCGAACACAAGATCGAGACGCGGCTGCCGATGGTGCGGGAGCTGTGCCTGAAGTACGAGAATATCGATCCGGTGCGCGAGCCGATTCCGATTCGTCCGGTGCAGCATTACATGATGGGCGGGGTTCATACCGACATCAACGCCCGGACTTCGCTCAATGGCCTGTTGGCGGCGGGCGAGGCGGCCTGCGTCAGCATCAACGGCGCGAACCGGCTGGGTTCGAATTCGCTCGGCGAGATTCTCGTCTTCGGGGCGCGCGCGGGGCGTTCGGCGATCGAGACGGTGCGCGCGAGCGGCTCCGGCAACGAAACCGCGATTCTGGCGCAGGCGCGCGACGAGGAACGCCGGCTCGAAGAAAATTTTCTGCACAAGACCGGCGGCGCCGAGCGCATCGCCAAGCTCCGCGACGAGATGCAGCGCGCGATGGAGAGCGGCTGCGGCATCTATCGCGAACGCAATTCGCTGGTCGCGTCGGCGAACAAGCTCCGCGAGCTGCGCGAACGCGCCGCCAACCTCGCGATCGACGACCATACGCGGACCTTCAACACGCAGCTAACCGCGGCGCTCGAGCTGGGCTACATGCTCGACGTGGCCGAGGCGATCGTGCATAGCGCGCTCGATCGCGAGGAGTCGCGCGGAGCCCATCAGCGGCGCGATTTCCCCAAGCGCGACGATCAGAAATACCTGGCGCATTCGGTCGCCCATCAGGCCGCCGAAGGTCCGCCGCGCATCGAATATCACCCGGTTGTGATTACCCGTTGGCCTCCGGGCGAGCGGGTTTACGGAAGGTAGGCCCGAGCCATGTCCGATACGATCATCCTGGAGGTCGCGCGTTTCAATCCTGAAAGCGACGCCGAACCCTCCTACGAGAGCTTCGAGGTTCCGCTGCGTCCGGACTGGATGGTGCTGGACGGCCTCAACCATATCAAGGATCAGCTTGACGGGTCGCTCGCGTTCCGCTGGTCCTGCCGGATGGGGATTTGCGGCAGTTGCGGCATGATGGTCAACGGCGTGCCGACGCTGACCTGTGAAACCCTTTTGATGAACTATGCGCCGGGGCCGGTGCGGGTCGGTCCGCTCGATCATTTTCCGGTGGTCAGGGACCTGGTCGTCGATCTCGACGATTTTCTGGCCAAGCTGCAGAAGGTGCGGCCCTGGGTGGTGCGCAAGGACGATTTCAAGCCGGCGCGCGAATTCATCCAGAGTCCGGCGCAGCTCGAATCGTTCCATCAGTTCAGCCTGTGCATCAATTGCACCTTGTGCTACGCGGCCTGTCCGGTCTACGGACTCGATCCGAACTTTATCGGCCCGGCGGCGATCGCGCTGGCGCATCGCTACAATCTCGATTCGCGCGATCAGGGTATCGAGGATCGGCTCGATATCGTCTCGCGGCACGAGGGCATCTGGGATTGCACCGTCGTTGGCGAATGCAGCACGGTATGTCCCAAGCATGTCGATCCGTCGCTGGCGATCCAGCAATACAAGCTGACGGCGACCAAGGAATGGTTCAAATCGTTCCTGTTGCCGCGGGGGAAGCATTGAGCGCGATGGCACAGTACACGCAATTCCAGCCCAAAGCGTACCGGCCCCGGATGTCGGCGTACTGGTACCTCGACCAATGGCACTATCTGCGCTATGCGCTGCGCGAATCGTCGAGCTTCTTCGTCGCCTATTTCTGCGTGCTCACGCTCGTTCAGCTCGCCGCGCTCGGCGCCGGCGCGGGCCGCTACGCCCATTTCGAGGCGCTGATGCGATGTCCGTTGATGATCATTATCAACGCCGTCGCGCTGGCGTTTTTCCTGCTGCACTCGATCACCTGGTTCAACCTGGTGCCGCGCGTGGCGATGCGCCAGATGCTGGGCCGGCCGACGCCCGACATGGTCTCCTCGGCCCCCAATTACATGGTCTGGTTCGGCGCGACGGTGATCCTCGCGCTCTTCTTCCTGGGGGTGCTCTGAGATGTCGGCGGGCAAACGTTCCAACGAACCGGTGGTATGGTTCCTGTTCGGCGTGGGCGGTTTCTTCGCGGCCTATTTCCTGCCCGTCCACGTGCTGTTCTACGGATTGCTGTTTCCGTCGGGCCTCGTACACGCGCCGGGCTATCAGCAGACGCTCGCGCTGGTGCGCCATCCGCTGACACGACTATATCTGTTCGCGCTGCTGACCTTCTGTTTCTTCCACGCGGCGCATCGGATGCGGCTTACGATGTCGGACGTGCTCAACCTGCGCCATCTGAACACGGTACTGGCTTTCCTGTGCTATGGCGGCGCGATCGTCGGCACGATCGTCACGGTCTGGCTGCTGGCGACGGTCTGAACCGCGGCGATCGATCACGCGCCTGAAGCCACGACGGCCGCTCCATGGGCGGCCGTCTTCGTTTTGCCGTGTCTGGTCGTTTCGCGCGGTTCTAAAGGAGCCTGCTTTGCCGCCGAGACTCCCGCTTCGGCTTGGCGAAAGCCGTGGGATCGGCGGGCGGCAGATCCGGAAGCTTTCTTTCCAGAAGCTCCGCTACAGTCGCGATTTGCAGCTTGAGATATTTTCCGCCGCTGCTGGTCTCGTAATAGCCTTCGGCGAGCGCTTCCTTGCGCATCGGATCGGTTGGCTCGGCGAGCGTGATGAATAATCCCATCTTCGCCCGCTCGCGTTCGACGACATGCGCGAGATCGCGAATCATCGCCACGCCGACGTTGTCGCCGCCCTTGACCGACACGATGATCTTCTCGGTCGTGGTCTGCATCGCGCCGTCCCTCGGGTCGGCTCTGAAATCCTTGAAGTAGATTATCCCATCGACGCCCTGGTCGGCTCCTTTCTTGCGCCCGCCGGCGGGAACGGCGCCGACCAGCGAGCCGGCCCACCATTGGAACTGATACTTATCGCGCGTGGCGAGGTCGCGCGCCCCCTCGAGGTCGCGCGGCGTTCCGTACACGTCATACTCGATACCCGGAAAAGCTTCGCTGAGGCGCTTTTCAATCAGCGAGATTGCGAGATGCGTGATATCGATGCCGATCCAGCGGCGATTGAGTTTTTGCGCGGCATGGATCGTGGTGCCGCATCCGCAGAACGGGTCGAGTACGAGGTCGCCCTCGTTCGAGGAGGCGGCCACGATGCGTTCTAGGAGCGCCATCGGCTTCTGCGTAGGATAACCAAGTCGCTCGCCGGTTGTCGGACCCATTCCGATGTCTGTCCAAATATCCTGCAGCTTCGGTCCTTGCGATTCATGCAGGTATTCTTTCAAGCCGTCTTTCCGAGGCCGGCCGTCGCGCTGCAACAAGATCCGGCCCTGCTTGTATAGACGTTCTAATTCTTCGATCGAAAAGCGCCACTGACGGTCCGCGCCGGGATGGACGCTGCGCCATTCAATTGTCCGGGACGTCGAAAAGTGTGGTGCGGTCAGATTTTCCGCCCGGTACAAGCCGCCTATGTCTTTGTATTTGTAGCGACCAAGTTGTTCGGGAGAATAATCGCCCGGCACAAGGTTAAATGTCTTATCAATTGACTTGGAGTAGAAAAGCAAGCGGTCGGAGATTTTACCGAAGCGTTTAGGATCGTTGTGTGCCGAGGTCCGCTTCCAAACGATCTCGTTTAGGAACCGATTGGTTCCAAAAATTGCGTCAAGCAGGATTTTAATATAATGGCTGGCCGTTGGATCGCAATGCAGATACAGCGAGCCGGTCGGCTTGAGCGCCCGATGCAATTCGATCAGCCTGACGGCCAGCATCGTCAGGTAAGCCATCATGTCGTTTTCGCGCAGGAACGCGCGCATCGCGCGCAGCAGCTCCGCCGCGTCGGTCCGGCCGCTGCGCATCACTTCGTCGAAAGCGCGTTCGGCGGACTCGCCCCAATGCCAGGTATCCTCGAACGCCTCGACCTGCGCATGCGACTCAGCCCCGCTCGGCGCCTTGAACAGCACATTGTAGCTGGCCTGGCTGTTGAAAGGCGGGTCGAGATAGATCAGGTCGATCGACTCATCCTTGATTTCATTGCGAAGAACGTCGAGGTTGTCGCCGAAATAAAGCCGGTTGGACGCCATCGAGGGTGAGCCTTATCAGGAAATCGCGCGAGGTCAGGCGGAGGGGGATTCGATCGCGTCGGCGAAGGCGCGCAGCGCGGCCGCGACGAACGCGCGCACCCGCGCGGGATCCTTATGGCCGCGGC
>JAJXYM010000297.1 GCA_021780585.1 Deltaproteobacteria bacterium | reverse complement strand
CACTGCGAAGCCGTCGCCCGCGCCAAGCGCCGCGATGCGCCGGTCGGGATAAAAAAGATCGCTCACGCCGAGCCTGCGTTCGAACGCCTTGCGCACGGCCGGATCAGGCCACACCTGAATCCCGGTGTCCTCGGTCACCGCCAGGAACATCGCATGATGGTTGGCGACCTCCCGATGCGTCGCCTCGATCAGGCCTTCCGTCACACGCCACGCCTCGCGCCATGAGTCCTCGGCCGGCGGCGAGTAGATGCTGTAATTGATCGCGCGCTCGACCGGATGCGCGGCGGTGGGAGCCGCGGCGCCATGGCGCAGGATTTCCCATCCGTTCGAAAACAGATCAAGCAACCGCAGATCGCGGTAATCAAAGCGCGCCATGCACCAGAGCTTGAACGAAGGGGAATCGACGAAAGGTCCCGTCAGCGCCAGCGAACCGTTGACGTAATCGTAGAACGGCCGGCACAGATCGCCCTCGAGCACGGGCGAATTGTTGCGCACGTCATTGCCGAGAAAGATCGCGAGCACGACGACGTCCGGCGCATAGGCCCATACCTTGCGCCGCAGCGTAATCAGTTCCTGCGCCGTGCCGTAGCCGTCGACGCCAAAGTTCATCGCCTCGATTTTTTTGCCCGCCAGCGCCGGACAATCCTTGAGCCGGCGCCCAATCACCGCGGTGAAGGTCGCGTCCTCCGCCACCTGGATCGCCTCAACGTAGGAATCGCCGATCACCGCGACGCGCACCACGCCGGGCGGTTTTTCCTTCGCGTAATCGGGTCCGCGAAAGCCGTCATGGTTGATTCGCACCCATGACCCGCCCTCTCGCCGGTAGGACCCATGCGCGCCCGGCTCCAATCCCCATCCGCGATACTGGTCGTAACAATAGAAATACGGATACCAGCGATTCGCGAGCCGCACCGCCACGTCCGCGACGCCCAGCGCGATCGCAAAACCGAACGCGATCAGCGCCAAGGCTCCCAAAAACTTCTTCATCAAACGATTTTAGCTGAGGTCCGCGCCTGATAGCGCGGACCGCGCCGACCGGAATTCACGGCAGTTTCGTTGACAGCCGCCCCGCTGTCAATATCGAGGCGTCCAATCCGGCGGTAGGCCAGGATACGAGGCTGGCCGGCTCAATCCGAAGGCGGGCAAATCGCGGGCGCGGCGCGAGCGGATCCGCGCGCCCGCGCCGCGAATCGCATGGCAAACATCTGTCAGTGTTTCGCCAGCAGTTGATCGATACGCTCCGGATCGAACCCCACCAATAGCTCTCCGTCAACCGAGAGCACGGGCGCGCCGCGAATGCCCCGGCTTTCGAGAAAGGCCCCCGCCTCTTCGTCCATCATGATATCGATGACGCTGAAGGGAACGCCCTTCGCGCGCAAGTGGCGCTTGAGCCGCTCGCATGGCGGGCACAGCGGGGTCGAATATACGATGACGTCAGACATCACGCATTTCCGATCGGCACGGCGTTCAGACCTTGCCTTGCGTCTTTAGCTGCCGGTATTTCTCCTTGGCCTTCATCCAGTGTTCGTAGGCCTCGCCCTCGAGGAACGGCTGCTCCTTGCTGAAAATGAGACGCTTCCAACTGTCGTCGTCGCTCCACACATAAGGCGTCACCACCGTCGGCGCGGGCGCCTGCGCGGTCTCGAGCATACGCAGGCCGATGTCAACGATCTCACGCTGCATAGCGGCGTCGAACGGCCTGCCGCAAGTGCTGCCGAGCGGGAAATTGGTGAACACGTAACGGGGCACGCCAACGTATTCGACGATGTCCCGAGCCGCGCCAAAAACCACGGTTGGGACGCCATTGGCCTCGAGATGTCGCGCGACCAGACTCACGGTCTGGTGGCAGACGGGTCAGACAGGTGTCAGCAGAACGACGTCGACGCCATCCTCCCGGCATCGTTTGAGCACCTCGGGCGCGTCGCGTTCCATCGTCACGCGCTGACTGTACGAGGTGTAGACGCCGTGAAAACGGGGCGCGAGTCCGCCAATTCGGCCGGCGTCGGCGAGTTCGCGCAGACGGGTCAGCGGGCAGTAGGCGTTGACGTCGTCAAGCGTCGTCGCGTGGCTATCGTAATGTTCGTTGCGGCTGTAGAGCCGATCGATCGGGGTATCGAAGGGAATCGAATAGACATTGCCGACCAGGGCGCCGGCGTCATGACCCTCACGCTCGCCGCCTTCGGTTCTTACGGCGATATCGCTGGTCGTCACCAGTCCGACGCGGCATCGGGCGAGCGGCTTTTCGAGCCGGGCGAACGGAATGTCCTCGAAATGCGCCCACTTGTACGGCGTCTTGTAGCCTTCGGCGAGATAATATTCACGCGTCCTGTCGATGTACCGAACGTAGTCTTCGCCCATCGTCGTCAAGCTCCCGCTGCGCGAAACCTTCATCTTCGCAGTCCGTTTTCCGACCCCGAAACCTGTTCGACTCCCTGCCAGTCAAGCCATTTTTAACCCCGTGACGGCTCCAGCGTCAATCAACTTGCCGGATGGATCGGCGGAACCCGGCGCCGTCCGGCAAGTTAGAGCGCCCGCCGCTTCGGCATTCGACCCGGAGCCGCGAGCGACGGATCGATTCGGTCTATACAAAGAATCAAAAACCAATATTAACCAGTCCAGTATACTGTTGAAATTGTTCTCCATTCGCCAGCATATTATAGCGCCATTCCGCCCCCAGTGAGGTTTTGTCGAGGATTCCCTGAATCGGACGCGACTTCAAATCGGCCAGCGAGAGCTGAAATCCGATCCCGTAGACGCCGCCGGCCTGAAAGTCGGCGTCGCTGTGGCGGAAACCGTTGCCGGGTATTGACCCCTTGTTAACCACCGGCGTGCTCAACAGACTAATCCACATCCCGGGACCGGCCAGGACGTAAGGCTGGATGAAATCGATCGGCTTGAGACCCACGGCGTCGAGGTCGAGATGGTATTGCGCGGTAGGCTCGATCTCCACGGTGTCCAGCCAGGTGCTTACCGGTCCGACCAGGCCGAGCGAGCTCGCGAGATTGGCTTTGGTTACCGCGTGGTTGCCCATGACCACGCCCGCCATCAACTCGCCGCTGACGCTTCCGGCGGGGATCCCGTCTTCCTCGGTCAGCAACTGATCGCGCAGATAGGCGCCGTAGAAGAAACCGCCGGGCATGTCATAGGGCGACTCGGCCCATCCAGTGAGAAAGCCGACGCTGACCGGAAGCCGCTTCTGCTGCTTGACGATTTCAGCGACCTGTTGTTTGAGTTCCGGGGCCGCATGTTGAAAATTGCGAATCGGCTGCATCGACGCTTCCAACTGACTTTTCAGCGCGGCGATTTCGGCCTGCTGCGAGGTGATCTGGTCTTGAATCACGCGATTCTGACCTACCAGCGCCCGATTCTCCCGTTCGAGTTGTTCGATTCTTTCGATCACCGCGCGCTGCCGCGCCGCGCCGCCGCCAACCCGCCCGTATGGCGCGGGATCGGCCCCCTCCAAACCACCCGCACGCGCTCGCGACGCCGCGAAGGCGATCGCGCAAACGCCGACCGTGATTGCAAGTCCACGCCGAATAAACCAACTTGCGGCGCCGCTGTACTGCATATTCAACTTCTCCTGCCACAAACGGGAATTGAGGCTTTGCCTGATGGGCGCAGGGGCTATCCGCGGCGCCGCGAGGCGCGAGGCGGCCGGGTCCGACGCGAAGGCGGCGTCTGGTTCCCGCTCCGGCCGCGCGGCATCCGGGGATGCCGCGCGGCCAACGCACGGCGCTGAACCGCCCGATCGCGCCTTATGACGCGGCGGCCTGTCCGTCGCCGCGCACGCTTGCGGCCGCGATCGCGCCCGCGCCGTCGAAGAACTCCTGCAGCGTCTGCTGATAGCGATAGAACAAATCCGTATCGAGCTGGTTGGCGGCTGATATTCGCAGCGGCGTATCCATCAGGCTCAGAGTATTCAGCGTATGGTCGAGATCGGCTTGACCATTTCGCTGGATGTTTTCGACCATCTCGCGCCAAACAGCGTAAGGGCCTTCGACGATGACGGCGCCGGGCCGCGCCGCGGCGAGGCTGGGCAAGGCCCGTGCGCTCTCGCATCGATAGCCGTCAAAGACGACCTCAAAGCAGCGGACATGATCCGGGAAGTCGATTTTCACCACCAATACAACGTCCGCCGTGCCGATCCGGCGGAAGCGTTCGCGGTTAGCGTTCATCCGTTCGCGCAGCGTCTCGAAAAACTCAACTGACGGGAAATCAGCCATGACGATCCCTCCGTGCGAGGCTAAGTCCAATCAATCGGCCTACAGCGGCAACTCGACCGGGATCGCAAGCCGCGAGGAGCGATCAATACCGGCGACCTTGAGCCGGTGCAGATACTCCTGAATCTGTTTCATGAACAGGTAGCGCACTTTCTCGATCCCCTCCTCGATATGGTCGAGGCCGCCGCCGGCGAGGATCGCGCGCGCCTCGGCGTTTTCACGGTTCAGATTGAGGCTGAAAGTCGCTTCCTCGCCCTGGCGCAGAATCTCGTGAATTTCCCCCTCGCGCTCGGGATGGCGCTCGAGAAAATACTTGAGATGCATCGTGCCGTACGCGACGTGACGCGCCTCGTCCTGCATGCAGAGCCGGAAGATTTTCTTTTCCACCGGCGTCAACGCGAACATCTCACCGTTGCGGAACAGCGTCAGCACGAAGCCCTCGCCGAGGATGTGCATCAGCGCGCTGGCCACGGTGTAGTCGGGCGCCTCGATAATCAGACGCAACAATTCTTCCGAACCGGGCGAAGCCGCCAACAGGCCGCCGCCATTGGCCAGCGCGCGCTTGCGGAACACCTCGAGATGGCGCGCCTCGTCCATGATCTGCGTGGCGAGGAAGCATTTGACTTCGTGGAAGTCGTGGTTGATATGCCAGAGCCACTTGGCCGGCATGTCGCCGGCGATAAATTCGACTTCGCTCAGGTTGGTGCAGACCTGGCACATCGCCCGCTCCAGGTCCTCGGGCTGCGGCGTAAGCTCGCCCCATGGAACGTCGCGCGCGGAGCTCCATTGACGCGCCACCGCCTCCTCGTAGAGTTTGGCGACGTTGTCCGCCCAGACCAGCGACTTGTCGTTCAGGTCATAGCATCCGAGCGACGGCGTCTGCGGCGGCACCTCGCATCCGCGCGGCGCCATGCTGCCGTGCGTTCCGCCGCGCTCGGGCACGACGCCGTAGGTTCCCACCGCATTGACGTCCTCCAGCGTGAGACCTCGTTCGTCACGCGGCCGCGCCCGGCTGTTCCATCCCGACGGGTTCGCATACATCCATCGGAGGTCGAGCTTGCCCCTGCGGATTTCCGACAAATTGTCAAAAGCCTTTTCCACTTCCGATGAGAAATTACCCATCACCTGTTCCTCGAGCTTTCAGCCTTGGCGCAGTGGCGCGGTTTGGCGGCGATGACCGCCCTTTGCGCACGATTCATGCCATCGCTGGCGACAGGCATGGCCAACTGACGTCGCGGCAAGGCTGGGCGTTTGGACTCGCGCGAGCTCCCGAGGCGGAGAATTGCGCCTCGCCGGAGTCGGACGACAGCGCCCGGTCGAGGGCAAATTAGCGCGAAAAACCGCTCTAACGCGCGAATTTGTCAAACTTCCGCGCGGCTCGGGAATCGTCCGCCGACGCCCCGCTGGTCGATAGGACGGCGCGAATCCGCGCATCCCGGCCGCGGCGCCGACGCTGGCTTCCCACACCAGTCCAACCTGTAACCTTTGAAAACAGTGTATCGACTGACTTGTTACGTTTCGTAACAACCAGACGCCATCCCAGTAATGCGGAGGCCGGTTTTGCCTGGCACGGCCCATGCTGAGTTCAGGCGAACGTCGAGCAGCCGTGGATCGCAAATTTTTGCACGCCCTGAATTCAACTTGCTGCGACCGCAACGAGCCGATGAACGCCGCAGCGTTCAGCCGGGCAGGCGCGACTCCTCCCCGGAAAGTCGCGTCCGCGCCCGCGCGCAATCGCGGCGTCCCGCACCTGGCGGCGGGACGCCGCGCGGAGCCGGATGCGCCCGCCGGAAACAGCGGCCGCGGCGCGGATGCGGGTAACCCTCGCGGAAACGATCAGCGCGAAGTCGGGCGATTTATCCGGGGCGCCAGCGGCGGGCTGGCGTCGGCTATCAGGCCGTCGCGGCGATTCGAAAAGTAAACGAAGTCAAGCGCAAGGTCGCAGCTATCGAGGGGAGATCAGGGGAGATTAAGCGATGCACATAATGTGGTTCACGGAACGGGCTTACAGTATTCATTTGCCAGAGGAGGAAGTTCTCAGGAATCGCAGCTTCTTCGGCCTGCCAAACAAACTATTCGATCCCGCCAAAGGCGCGGCGCTACTTAATCAATATCTCGACGAAAAAATCTATTCCGAAGAGCTCGGCTTCGACGGCGTGATGCTCAATGAGCATCACGGCACTCCGTTTTGCCTCGGCGCGGTGATGGACGTGGAGGCGGCGATCCTTGCCAAGACCACCAAGCGGCTGAAAATCGTGCTGCTCGGCAATCCCACGCCCACGGTCGCCAATCCGCTGCGCCTGGCCGAGGAACTGGCCATGATCGACTTGATTTCGGGCGGTCGGCTGGTGCCCGGATGGGTGCGGGGCGCCGGCAGCGAGCAGCTCGCCAACAATTCCAATCCGGCCTACAACCGCGAATATTTCGACGAGGCGCACGACCTCATCATGAAGGCCTGGACGCAGCCCGGGCCGTTCCGCTGGGAAGGCAAGCATTTCCACTTCCGCTTCGTCAATCCGTGGGTGCTGCCGCTGCAGAAGCCGCATCCGCCGATCTGGATACCCGGCCTGGTGAGTCCGGAGACCGTCGTTTGGTCGGCGAAGCATCGCTACCCCTATGTGGCGCTCGCGACTTTTCTGCAACCCACGGTGGAGCTGTGGAACATGTACACCGAGGCGGCGGCGCGCGAGGGATACCAGGCCGGGCCCGAAAACTTCGGCTATATGCAGCCGATATTCGTCGCGGAAAATCAGGCCAGGGCCGAGGAGATGGGCAAGCGCTTCCTGTTCGGCGGCGGCTTCTCCAACTTCGCGCGGCCGGAATGGATGTTCCCGCCGGGCTACAACTCGAAGGAAGCGACCCGCCGCCTGGCGCATCAGTTCGCGAATCCAAACCAGCCGGGCAAGTCGATCATGGCGGCCGAAACGGAGGCGGATTCCGGCGCGAGTTTCGATTTCGAAGCGGCCCGGCGCGCAATCTACGCGGATTATCCGCAGTGGCAAAAGAACTATCAGATGATAGCCGGCACGCCGAAGAATGTAATTCCGAAACTGCGCAAGGTTCTCGAAGTACTGCGTCCCGGCGTCTTCTCCTTCTGGCTGGACGGGCCAATTCCGGCCGCCGACCGACTGAGCTGCCTGCGGCTGCTTGGCCAGGAGGTCGTGCCCGCGCTGCGCGAATTCGGCAAGGAGCTGGAACTGGTCGATCCGTTCGAACGCAAGCCCGGTTCGCGTCCGCTCGCTTCGGGCGTCAAGCCCGTCGCAGTCGCGCAGCCCGAGGCGCTCGCGTCGCTTTGAGCCCGAGATGGAGAGAAGCCGTCCGCGGCGCGCGGAAATCGGCAAAGGAGGAATCTAGTGGCACTCTGGAACGAGGAAACGGTTCGGGTCGGCGGCGTCGACGTGACGGCGATCAAGGGCGGCTCCGGCGAGCCAGTGCTGGTTCTGCATGACGAGCTTGGCTATCCGGGCTGGATGACCTGGAACCAGCGGCTGGCTGAGCAGCGCACGCTCTTCGTGCCGCTGCAGCCTGGATTCGGACGGACGCCGCGCGTGGAATGGTTGCGGAACTATCGCGATCTCGCCGGCCTTTACGTCCGTATGCTGCATGAGTTGCGGCTCGAGCCGATCGACGTAATCGGTTTCTCCGCCGGAGCTTTCGTCGCCGCGGAAATGGCCGCGTCCGATCCGCACATCTTCAAGCGCATGGTTCTGGTCGGACCGATGGGCATCAAACCCGAGGAGGGCGAAATCCTCGATTTCCTGTCGCTCACCGTCCGCTCGCATCTGCGCGCGACCGTGGCCGACCCCGAAAACACGCCGGAGTTCGGCGCCATTTATGGCGGCGAAATGACGCCGGCGCAGTTCGAGGCCTTCGAAGACGCGCGCACGGAAACGGCCCGCCTGGGCTGGGAACCGTTCATGCACAACCCGAGTCTGCCCCATCTGCTGAACGGCGTGAGGCTGCCGACGCTGATCGTATGGGGCGATCGCGACGGCGTCGTGCCGCGCGGATGCGTGGACGGCTATCGCGCGGCAATCGAGGGCGCGCGCGTCGCTGAAATCAAAGGAGCCGGACATCGGCCGGAAATCGAAGATTCAGCGGCGTTTGCGCGCGTCGTGAAAGATTTTCTCAAACCCTGAAGGCGGCTGGGAAGGAGAACTCAGACCATGCTGATCGGATACTTCACCGAACGTCCATACCGTTGGGTGCCGGAGAACGAAGTCTTCCGCAACCGCGCTTTCTATGGCGTCTCCAACCGGTTTTTCGACCCGGAGAAGGGCGCGGAGGACTACAACTACTTTCTCGACGAAAATTGTTACGCCGAGGAGCTCGGCTTCGACGCGGTCGCCCTCAATGAGCATCACGGCACGCCTTTCTGCATGGGCAGCGTGATGAATGTCGAGGCCGCGATTCTCGCCCGCATCACCAAAAAGGTCCGTATCGTTCTGGTCGGCAACCCCTTGCCCGTCATCAAACATCCCCTGCGGATGGCCGAGGAACTGGCCGAGATCGATCTGATTTCGCGCGGCCGACTGGTCGCCGGATGGGTGCGCGGCGCGGGCAGCGAGCAGTTCTTCAACCATGCCAACCCCGCCTTCAATCGCGAACTGTTCAATGAGGCGCATGACTTCATTATCCAGGCGTGGACCCGACCCGGTCCGTGGCGATACGAGGGCAAACATTTTAGCTATCTTCAGGTGAATCCCTGGGCGCTACCCTATCAGAAACCCTATCCGCCAATGTGGATACCAGGCGTACTCAGTCCGGAGACGGTGAAATGGTGCGCCGAGCATCGTTATCCATATCTTGGCCTGGGCACCGCGCTCGGCCCGACCTGCGATTTGTGGGACTACTACGCCGACGAAGCGCGCAAGCTTGGCTACCAGGCCGGGCCCGAAAATTTCGGCTATCTGATACCAGTCTTTCTGGCCGAAACCGAGGATCGCGCGCAGGAGCTGGGCAAGGGTTTCATATACGGCGGCGGACAGAGCGCCTTCTCGCGCCCGGAGCATACGCTACCGCCGGGATATAACTCCAAGGACGCGATCCGGCGGCTGGCCAAGCAGCCGGGCGGAAGTTGGCTGGGCGTCAGCGCCGACAAGCTGCGTCAGGGCTCCGAAGTCCGCAAGGACAACGACGACTACGACGGGATCCGCCAGAAGCTGCTCGCGAGTTACCACAACGCGCAGAAGAACCTGACGATCATCGTCGGCACGCCGAAGAGCGCGTTGCCGAAGATCAAAACCCTGCTCGAAATTCTGCGCCCCGGCGTCTTCGTCGTCTTCAACGTGCAAGGCCCCGTCAGCAACCAGGACCGCATGACCAGCATGCGCCTGTTCGCGCAGGAACTGATGCCCGCGTTGCGCGAATACGGCAAGGAACTCGGTCTGCCAGATTCGCTCGGAAAGACGCCGGGATCGGTGAAGCTCAACTCCGGCGTGTCGCGCACGCCGGTCGTCGACCGCAGCGCGCTTTCCTCCCTGCATCTCGTATGAACCTTGCGCAAAGAGAAACGAAGCGCCTCCGCCCGATTCGGGCGGAGGCGCACGGAGTCGCGGCCAAATACGAGGCTTGTTACCGCCGGTTTTGTCGGAAACCTTCGCACGGCGCCGATCGCCACGGAGCGCTTCGAAAATGACCAACGACCAAAACTCGCATCTGATCGCCAGCGCCTTCGACACCTGTTACCAGCGCGATTACCACGTCAAATCGCCCGAGTTGCGCCGGCTGTACGAGAACGCGAAGCGCGATCAGTGGAACGCCGCCCGCGATATCGACTGGCGCCTGCCGGTGGACCTCGATGAAGGCATCTTTCCCGACGAGCTGATCGACGGGCGCGGCGTCGATTGTTATGAGCGCGCCGACGCCAAACGCAAAGCCGAAATCAACGTCGAATTCTCATGTTGGCGAATATCGCAACTGCTGCACGGCGAGGAAGGGGCGATGTTGCTATGTAGCCAACTGGTCGACGTCGTTCCGGGCAACGACGCCAAGCTCTTCCAAACCACGCAAACAATCGACGAGGCCCGTCACGTCGAGGCGCTGAGCCGTTATCTGCTCGACAAGTGCGGCGGCCGAATCTATCCGGTATCGCCCAACCTTAAGCAACTTTTCGACTATCTGCTCGGCGGCAATCCGTGGTTCATCAAGACCATCGGCCTGCAGCTTATCGCCGAGACCTTCGCCGTCTCTCTGTTCCGACTGCTGGGCGAGACCGTCAAAGACCCCCTGTTGGGCGGCATATGCCGGCGTATCCTGAGCGACGAATCGCGCCACATGGGATTCGCGATCCTGAGCCTGCCCGAGGAAATCGCCTCGCTGAACGCCGCCGAACTGCGCGAAGTCGAGGACTTCACCCGGCTCGCGCTCGACCTCGTGACGCGCGGGCAATTCCCGCGGGAGGCCTACGAAAAGGTCGGTTTCAACTCCAGTGAAATCGGCGCGATTAGAAGCGCCCGCGGCGGCGCCGCCGCCGGCAACGAGGCGGCTCATTTTCGCCGGCTGTTCCGGCGCGAGATGCATTCGACCATCGTCGCCAATCTCAACCGCGTCGGCCTGCTCACCGATCGTATCGGCGGCTATTTGCGCGAACTCGGGATCAACCCGGAAACGACGTCCGCATGATTGCGCTGACCCCGCTTGGCGGCTGTGCGGCGGAGGGAGATTCGCGGCGCTGCCGCGGCCGGCGACGATTTTACGCCCGCGTCGGGAGTAACCAATGTTGATGAGTTGGCTTCCACAGAACGTTTCGACTTTCGGAACGGATATCGATTCGACCTTACGGCTGATTATTTTCATCGTCGGCCCGTGGTTCATCCTCGCGGAAGGATTGATACTGTATTTCGCGATCCGCTACCGCAAACGACCCGGAAAGCCCGCCGTCCATGTGCGCGGCGAAACTTTCCGGCAGGCCGCCTGGGTGCTCATTCCCGGCGTCATCGTGATGCTGCTCGATTTCAGCATCGATAACGCCTCCGGCCGGGCCTGGGATGAAGCCAAAATAGAATCGCCCGCGCCGGCGCTGAACGTTCAAGTGACCGCCGAGCGCTTCGCCTGGATCTTCACCTATCCCGGACATACCGGCGCGTTCGACGGCAAAGGCACGTACTGGTCGATGGGCAAATTGTACGTTCCGGTCAACCAGGTCGTGCGGCTGAACATGCGCTCGATGGATGTGATCCACAGCTTCGCCGTTCCCAACCTGCGCATGCGCCAGGACATCGTTCCCGGCCGCACTATCACCGCATGGTTCGAGGCGACCAGACCGGGGAACTACGGTATCCAATGCACCGAGCTTTGCGGATTCGATCATTACAAGATGCAAGGCACGCTGGTCGTCCTCAGCGCGGATGACTTTGCGAAATGGCGTCAGAAGCACTGGCCTTCGGCGCCCGCCATAGCGATCAATAGCGATGCGGAAGGGGCGAACAAATGAGTCAGGCCGCGGTAATCAGCCACGCCGCCTATGCCGAACATGCCGAAGCGCTCGGCTTCTGGCGCAAGTATGTATTCTCGACCGATCATAAAACGATCGGAAAACAGTATCTCGGAATCAGTCTGTTCATGGCGATCGCCGGGGGCTTCACCGCCTATGCGATCCGCTGGCAACTTGCCTGGCCCGCCGCGGGCATTCCGGGTCTTGGCGCTATCACGCCGCATGCCTACAACAGCCTGGTCACGATGCACGGCAGCATCATGGTGTTCTGGGTCGCGATGCCGATGCTGCTCGGCGCCTTCGGCAATTTTTGCATTCCGCTGATGCTGGGCGCCGACGACATGGCCTTCCCGCGGCTCAACATGCTCTCGGTGTGGATCTTCTTCACCTCCGCACTGGTTCTGCTGGCAAGTTTCGTAGCTCCCGGCGGGGCCGCCGCCTCCGGATGGACGGCCTACACCCCCCTGTCCGACACGTGGACATCCGCGGTCTGGGGACAGACGATGTGGCTGTTCGCGGTGGCGCTCGAGTTCGCTTCGTTCCTGATCGGCGGAATCAACTTCCTTACGACCGCCTTCACTCGCCGCTGCGCGGGAATGACGTTGTGGCGGATGCCGCTTCTGGTGTGGGACGAAATCGCCGCGAGCGTCCTCTTCCTGCTGTCGGTCGGACCGTTGGTGGCCGGAGCGGTGATGCTCCTGATGGACCGTTTGCTCGGCACAGGCTTCTATGATCCGTCCAAGGGCGGGGATCCATTGTTGTGGGAGCATCTGTTCTGGTTTTTCGGCCATCCCGAGGTTTACGTTGTCGCCCTGCCCGGCTTCGGCATCATGCTGGAGATCATGCCGGTCTTCGCGCGCAAGCCAATCTTCGGCTATCGCACAATTATCTATTCGACCATTGTCGCCGTCGGCCTGAGTCTGATTGTCTGGGCGCACCATATGTTCGTCAGCGGAATGGACCCGCGGCTCGCCACTCCGTTCAGTGTGACGACAATTCTCATCTCAGTGCCGTTTGCGATCATCGTGTTCGCGATGATCGCCACGTTGTGGGGCGGGTCGCTGATTTTCGATACGCCGATGCTGTTCGTGATCGGCGGTCTCGCCAGCTTCATCGTCGGCGGCGTGACGGGCATTTTCCTGGGTTCGGCGGCAAGCGATATTTACCTGCACGGCACCTACTTCGTAGTCGCCCATTTTCATTACACACTGTTTCCCGTGACCTTTTTTGGCGGGTACGCCGGCATTTACTATTGGTATCCGAAGATGTTCGGCCGGATGATGGACGAGCGTCTCGGCAAACTCCATTTCTGGCTTACCTTCGTCTTCTTTCAGGCGACCTTCATCCCGCTCTTTCTGGCCGGGATTGGCGGAACGCCGCGACGCGTCTTTATGCCGTCGGCCTATCCGTCGTTCGCCTCGCTGCAACCGCTTCAGGTGATGGCGACCGTCGCGACGATCGGACTGATCGCAAGCCAGATTCCCCTGGTTGTCAACTTCTTCTCGTCGATGTTTCGCGGCGCGCTTGCCGGCCGCAATCCATGGCGCGCCAACACTCTGGAATGGACGGTCGACTCTCCGCCGCCTCACGGCAATTTTCCCGATCCGCCCGTGGCGCGTCGTTGGCCCTATGATTACAGCGTCCCCGGCGCCGCCAGCGACTGGTTACCGCAGGTCGCGGAAACGAACCCGCCGGCCGGAATCAAAGTGCAGCGCGCCAGTTGATACAGGAGTCACGAATTTCAATGTCTGACGCGACTATGGATCGGACCTTCGCCGAACCCGCCGAGGCCGACGCCTTTAGCGGCATTCCGCCGGGCAAGCTCGGGATGTGGTGGTTTCTAGCCTCGGAGATCATGATCTTCGGCGGCCTGATCGCCTGTTTTATCCTGTTTCGAGCCGCGCATGGCGGCTGGCGCGCCGAGAGCGCGGACGTCCACTGGCGGATCGGCGCGTTCAATACGCTCGTCCTGCTCACGAGCAGCCTGACCATGGTGCTCGCGTGGGAAGCGGTGAAGACGAACCGGCCCGAAAGGGTCGGCCGCTTCCTCGGCCTGACCGTCGTGCTCGGCTTAACCTTCCTTGGCGTGAAAGGTTACGAGTATTCCCGCGAATTCGGCGCCGGCTTCACGCCGTTCAGCGGGCTTTTTTGGGCGTTCTACTTCACTATGACCGGTCTGCACGCCCTGCATGTATTCGCGGGAATAGTGGTTAATTCAATCCTGTGGACGCGGGCGGCGCGGGGCCGCCTCGAAGGGATTCAACACCGTATCGAGTACGCCGGCTTGTACTGGCATTTTGTCGACGTCGTGTGGATCTTCCTTTTCCCGCTGATTTATCTTAGTTGAGCGTGGAATACGAATATGGACACTGTTGCTGAAAATTGGCTGACCGCGCGCGCCCGTGACGTGCGCATCTGGCGATGGCTGGTCATCCTGCTCGCGGTCGGCCTGATGGTCTTCATGCTGCCGATTCCGCGCGTCGCGATCGTCGCGCTGATCTTCGGCGTCGCGGTGGTGAAGGCGGTGCTGGTCGTTCGCGACTATATGCATTTGAAGGCCGAACATCTGTTTATCTATGTCATCGCGTTCGTGCCGGTGCTAATCCTCCTCGGTCTCCTGCTCGCTCTGATTCCTGATATCGCGCTCCGACGTTGACCGCGATGGCGCCGCCGCAATCCTTGTCCAAGGGTTATCCGGACCGGCTGGCCGGAACCAGGACGCGATCAGATGACCGCCGGCCGATGCCTTCGGTCGGCGATAGCGATCGGAGAGTGGGAGGACCGCCGACCGTGGTGCTGGCGGTGATGGCGCTGATTGGCGCGGAGGTCATGTTCTTCGGCGGACTGATTAGCGCTTTTTATATTTTACGCGCCGGCAGCTTTAGCTGGCCGCCGATCGGGCAGCCTCGTTTGCCGATCGCGGTCACCGGCATAAATACGCTGATTCTGTTCGGCAGCGCCGTCACGATGCGTCTCGGGGTTCGGGCAGCGAAGCGGAAGCGGCGCGTCGCCGTTACGCGATGGCTGCTGGCAACGCTGATTCTGGGATCGATTTTTCTCGCTATTCAGGGATCGGAATGGATTAGGCTTATCCAATACCGATTGACCGTGAAGTCGAGTCTTTACGGCGCCCTCTTTTATACGATAGTCGGCGCGCATGCGGTGCACGTCGCCGGCGCCATCGGCGCGTTACTCTTTGTGACCTGTTCGGCGAGCCGGGGTCGTTATTCGGACAGCGACCATGACGGATTGACCGCCTGCTCCCTGTTCTGGCAGTTCGTCGTGCTGCTCTGGGGCGTAATCTATGCGATGGTCTACCTTGGTTAGATTTCCGCGCTCGATTCTTCCACTGGCGGCGTTTGTCGGCGTTGGATTTTCGCCGGCGTCGGCATCAGCATGTCCGGTCTGCTTCGCGTCGAGCAATTCACAAGTGCTGTACGCCTTTTACGCCAGCACAGTGGCGCTGCTGCTGTTGCCGTTTCTGCTGGTCGGGGCTTTGGCGCTGTATCTTTCACGCTTCCCGAGCGACTCCGCCGGCGCCACGCCAACAAATCGTTGCGCCGAAATGCGCGGCGAAAGCGATCCGGCCGGCGGGAATTAGGCGGAAGGTGATGCGGGGCGGCTGATCAGGCCGCGTGCGGTCAATCGTTTTTATTGTCGCGACGGCGCCGGACGCGCCACTTGACCTTCGAGATTGGCGATGACGACAGGGATCGAGAGTGAGATTATCGTTCTGAGCTTTTACCGCGCGGCCGAACTGCATGGCGCGCGGCTCCTGCTCAACCTGATGAACCATCTGCGCGACGGCGAAACCCAGGCCAAGCTGACGCGGCATATAGCCGACGAGACCCGTCATGCGTGGCTGCTCACGCGCCGCATCGCCGAGGTTGGCGGAGTCCCGCGCGAAGTTGGCGCGGACGGTTATCAGCGCCAGCTCGGTCGTGGCATCGCCCTGCCCCGCGACGTAATCGACCTGCTGGCGTTGACGCTGGTCGCGGAAGAGCGCGCCCTGGCGCGCTATACGTTTCAAGCCGAGCATCCCGCCGTCGCCGCCGCGACGCGCGAGGTCTTTCGCGCCGTCTCCGCCGACGAGCAATGGCATATCGACTGGGTTCGCCAACGGCTGTTCGATCTCGCCGACCAGCGATCGCTTGACGAGCGGAAGATTCTGCAAAAGGTCGCGACCTACAGGGCGGCCGAAGAGCGGGTTTACGCGGCGCTGTTGCAGGCTGAGGCGATGCTAACCTAAAACATCTCGCGCCCTTCCAATTCGTGTGGTTACGACTTTGGCAGCATCAGCACGCGCTCACCGATGATATTGCGCTGAATTTCGCTGGTGCCGCCGGCGATCGTGAACTCGCGCGCTTCGAGTATCCGATGCGCCCATCGGCCGCGCTCGAGCGCGCCTGGCGATCCTTCCGTCAAAGTCGCGAGGCCGCCGAGCATCTCGGCGGCAAACATCGCGACGCGCAGATTCAATTCCGACGATGACAGTTTGGCGAACGAGCCTTCGGGGCCGGGCGGCCTGCCCTTGAGATATCCGGTCAACGAACGATAGCGCCCAAGGCGCAGGCAGCGCGCTTCGATCGCGAACTGGGCCAGCGTCTGGCGCACATACGGATGCCGCGCGGCGAGCATGCCCCCGAATTCGACGCGGCGCGCGAGCTCGGCCAATTCAGCGATCCCGCGTTCGACCGGATGTCGCGATCCAGCCGACGCCCGTTGGTAACCCATCATCGCCATCGCGACCCGCCATCCGTCGTTCACAGCGCCGACGGCGTTAGCGCGCGGCGCCCGCACGTTGTCATAGAAGATTTCGTTGAAGCCGGACTCGCCGGTCATTTGCCGCAATGGACGAATCGTAACGCCCGGGCTGGCGAGGTCGACCAGCAGATAGGTAACGCCCTTATGGCGCGCCGCCGTCGGATCGGTGCGCGCCAGCATCGCCTGCCAGCGCGCGCGATGGGCAAGGCTGGTCCACGTCTTCTGACCGTTGATCACGAATTCGTCGCCGTCGAGCACGGCGCGCGTTTGAATCGCCGCCAGATCGGAGCCGGCGTTCGGCTCTGAATAGCCCTGACACCAGATTTCCTCGCCCGTCAGCATCGGCGTCAGGAAGCGCCGTTTCTGCTCGTCGGAGCCAAACCGCATCAGGGTCGGCCCGATTCGGTCGATGGCGAAATTATTCGCGCCGAAGAGCGGCAGCCCGAGCCGCAGCGCCTCGTCCTGATAGATCAACTGTTCGACCGGACCAGCGCCCCCACCTCCCCATTCCGTAGGCCAATGCAGCGCGAGATAGCCCGCCGCAAGGAGCCTGCGATGGTATTCGAGCGCTTGCGCCCAACGCCCATCATCGCGGGTGAAGAGCAGGCTCTCCGGCGAAGGCCCCAGCGCGTCTTCCGCGCTCCCGAATACCTCCTCGACGGTGCGCTCCATCCAGGCGCGCAACCGCGTCCGAAAAGCCTGTTGCGCGGGCGTAAATTCAAAATCCATTTAAGTTATCTCTACGGACGCGCAGTGGC
>JAJXYM010000123.1 GCA_021780585.1 Deltaproteobacteria bacterium | reverse complement strand
GTCTCCATCGCGCGACCGACGGCGGGATACCGATCATCGGCGTCGGCGGCGTCGCCAGCGCCGAGGACGCCTTCGCCCATATTCGCGCCGGCGCGAGCCTGATCGAACTTTACACCGCGATGGTCTATCAGGGTCCCGGAATCGTCGGCGAGATCAAGCGCGGACTGATCCGCTTGCTCGCGCGCGACGGTTTTCGCTCTATTAGCGAGGCGGTCGGCACGGCGAAATAGACGAACGCGCGCCGGCCGGCGGAGGCGCGATGGCGGCTGAACACGAAACGGCGGAATTTCTGGTCGATGCGCACTGGATCGGAGCGCGGCGCGGCGACCCCAACCTGATTCTGGTCGATACGCGGCCGGCGGCCGACTACTGGGCGGGCCATCTGGAGGGCGCGCGCCATTTCGATCCGTTTCCGTTCCATCATAGCGACACCAGCGAGGCCGGCCTGCGCGAATTCAACGGGCAGCTCGGATGGATTTTTTCGGCGCTCGGGATCACTCCCGACGCGACCGTCGTCTTTTACGAGAACGACTCCGGGATGCGCGCGACGCGGGTCGCGTGGATGCTCGCCTACGCCGGCCATCGGGATGCGCGGATGCTCGACGGCGGCCTCAAATGCGCCCCCGGTGCCGCGCTGACGACTACGGTCAAGCCGCACGCCTACGCGAATTTCAGAGTCGCGCCACGCGCCGACGCGATCGTTGGGCATCCCGAGATGGTCACGCGGATGGGCGGTCCCGGGATGCAGATCTTCGACGTGCGCAGCGACGAGGAATATTTCGGCGAACGGGTGCGATCGCGGCGGGCGGGAGCGATTCCCGGCGCGATCCATCGCGACTGGACGCACAATCTTTTGCCCGACGGCCGTTTCAAGCCGGCCGCCCAATTGCGCGCGGAATTCGCCGCGCTCGGCCTCAAGCCGGAGCACGAAATCGTACCGTATTGCCAGGGCGGCTATCGTTCGGCCAACGCCTGGATCGCGCTCAAAATCGCCGGCTATCAGAAGGTGCGCAACTATCTCGGCTCGTGGGGCGAATGGGGTAATCGGGCGGAATTGCCGATCGAATTTCCGCGACGCAAGCCGGCCGGCCGTTCCTGATGGCGCGCACGATCCTGCTGACGGGCTTCGAGCCGTTCGGCGGCGAACGGGTCAATCCGTCGTGGCAGGTCGCGGCGCGTCTCGACCGCAAGGAAATTTCCGGCGCGCAGGTGCGGGCGCTCAGCCTGCCGGTGAATCTGAGGCGGGTGGCGCGCGCCCTTACCGGCGCGATCGAGACGCTCACTCCCGACGCGATTCTGGGACTCGGCCAAGCCGGAGGACGGACGGCGCTGTCGCTCGAGCAGGTCGCGATCAATCTGGTCGACGAACGACGGACGCGCGAGGCGGGCGGAGCGGTCGGCGGCAAGCCGATTATCGCCGGCGCGCCCGACGCCTACTTCACGCGAATTCCGGTCGCGGCGATCGTCCGGGCGCTCAAGCGCCGTGAAATTCCGGTCGAACGCTCGCTCAGCGCGGGAATCTTTATCTGCAACGCCGCGATGTACACGGCGCTGCATACGACCCGCGGCCGGCCGGATGCGCCGGTCGGCTTTATCCATCTGCCGTATACGGCGGGGCAGGCGGCGAACCATCGCGCGGCCCCGAGCATGACGGTCGAGCTGATGGCCGCCGGAGTCGAGACCGCGATTGGCGTGATCGCGCGGACGCTCGCGCGTCCGCGCCGCACAAACGCTACTTGATCGCGACCGCGTTGGGCGGCGACGCGATACCGCCGCGCAGATGCAGCGGCACCGACACCAGCATGAACTCCCAGCGGCCGTCGGCGGCGCAATCGTCCGCGAGTTTATCGAGCACGAACTGCTCGCCGAGCGGAAGTCCGAGCAGCGAGAGCGTGCGGTAATGGAGCGCGCCGTCGTCCTTGAAATCCCACGGCCACGGCTCGACCGCGGGGCAATCGGTGCCGATCGCGGCGACGCGATGATCCCATAGCCACGCGACCATCTCGCGGCCGGGGTCGATCCCGCAGGCCTTGAGCGAGAAGATCGGCGCCATCTTTTGCTTGGCCTCGGGCGTGGAGGCCAGATAGGCGCCCATCCATCCGGTGCGCACCAGCAGAATCGAGCCGGGCTTGAGCTCGGTCTTCTGCGCGGCGAGCGCATTCTTGAGATCGTCGAGGCTGTAGATTGCGTCGGTCAGCGGATCGACCGGACGGCCGGCGCCGGCGCGATAGCGAAAGGCGTCGATCAGCACGCCGCGGCCGACAAAGCGGTCGGCCCAGTTATGAATCCCGAGCTTATTGGAGGTTTTGATCTCGCCTTCCTTGACGCCGTTGTAAAAGGCCTGCGCGCGCAGATTGCCGACATGGCCGAGGCCGTCCCATTGACTGCCTTCCTGGGTGTTGTAGGCGTCGAGCAGGTCGTCGAAGCCGAGCAGGCCGTAGCTTTCGAAGCTCTTCTTCGTATGCTTGACCGGCTCGCGCTCGAACAAGGGCGGGTGGGCGTAATTGATCGGCGTGTCGAGGCGGAAGACCCGGCCGTTGCGGACCAGCTTCGCCGCCTCGACGATACCTTCGGGCGTCAGAAAGTTGACGCATCCGGCTTCGTCGTCGTCGCCAAAGACGCCCCAGTTGGAATCGGCCGGAGCGCCTTTTTTGATCGGCAGCTCGGAAGATTTTGGGATTTTATTGAAGTCGATTTTCGGCATCGTGGTAGGCTCCCCGGACGGCGCGGCTTTGCCCCGCGCGGCCGGGAGCCGCGCGCGCCGCGCCGTCTCGCGCCCAGCACGCCACGGGACGCGCGCGGCTGTCAAGCGCGGCGGTCGATAGCCTTACGTTCGCGCTTATGTCAATTTACGCCGCGATGGACCAGCATCCGCGACCTGGAGTGGATTCGGACGCGTCAAGGGACTCCGCAGGAGGTTCAACCTGCGGATGGGCGCGGGCGCTGCGCCTGATGCCGGCGGTAACGACGGTCCTCGTGGCAATCGGGATAATCGGCGGCGCCTCGTGCGGCCGTTCAATCTATCCGAAAGTGTCCACCAACTCGGCGACTCCCACCGCCACAATCACGACTTCGCCCACGGCGGGCAATTTCCTCTACAGCTCGAATAATGGCGACGGCAAGGTCGCGGAGTTCAAGCGCAATACAACGACGGGCGTGATCACGCTGACCGGTTCGGTCGCGGCCGGATCGGCCGGCGGGCCGATCGGAATCGCCAACGGACCGAATTCGAAATACGTCTACGTGGCGAACTCGTTCGACAACACCGTGCGGCAATACAGCGTCGCCGCGACCACCGGCGTGCTGACCTCGATCGGCACGATCGCGACCGGCAAGCAGCCGCAGTCGATCGCGGTCAATCCCAACGGCGCGTATGCGTTCGTGACGAATCAGGCCGACGGCACGATTTCGCAGTACGCAATCAGTTCAACCGCCGGCACGCTGTCGAGCAACGGCGGCGCGTTTTCGAGCCTCCTGCTAACCAGTCCGCAAGGGGCGGTCGCGACCAACGCGTATCTGTTCGTAGCGGATCGTCTGCAGGGATCGGTCGCGAGTTTTCCGATCGGCTCAACCGGCGCGCTCTCGCCTGGCACGGCGACGCCGATCGGCAACGGCGCCGGCGCGAGCTTTCCGGGAGTCATCGTAATCGATCCGAACACCTATCCGTCCGCGGGCGTGGGCTATCTCTACGCCGCGGACTCGGTCACCGGATTCGTCTATGCGGTCTCGTACAGCCTGACGACCGGCCAGCCCGCCTATTTGAACGCCTACCCGTCGGCTACGAGCGTCGGTCTCGGCGGGATGGCGATCGTGCAGTTGAGCGGCGGCGGCGAATATCTGTATGTCGCGAACCAGAAGCTGACGCCGCCATCGATCACGGCGTTCTCGGTCACGGCGGGTTTTCTGACATTCGCGGCGGTTTATCCGGATCCCAGTCTGAATCTGCCGACCGGAATGGCGATCGGGCCGAACAAAACGAACCTGTACGTGGCGAATCAGGGCAACGGCACGATTTCGCAATTCGCGATTAATCCGACCACGGGCGCGCTGACGTTCGTCAAGGCCGTCCTTACCGAGAGCGTAACCAGCGCGCCGCTCTATCTGACGCTAACCGACTGATTCTGACGCGGTCGCGAGCTCCGGCTTAGAGATCGTGCGGCGCGGGAGTTGTTCCGCCCGGCGTCGCCTCGCCCGGGGGCGGATTCACCGGCGTGCCCGGCGCGGATGAAGGACTCACGCCCGGAGTCGCGGCGGGCGACGGTGTTT
>JAJXYM010000099.1 GCA_021780585.1 Deltaproteobacteria bacterium | reverse complement strand
CGCCCAGGTCGGTACGATTTCGGCCAACAACGACTCGACCATCGGCGACATTATCGCCGAGGCGATGGAGAAGGTCGGCAAGGAAGGCGTGATCACGGTCGAGGAGGCCAAGGGCCTCGACACCACGCTCGAAGTGGTCGAGGGCATGCAGTTCGACCGCGGCTACCTGTCGCCCTATTTCGTCACCGATCCGGAGCGGATGGAGGCGAAGATCGACGACGCCTACATCCTGATCCACGAGAAGAAAATCTCCTCGATGAAGGATCTGCTGCCGATCCTTGAGGCGATCGCGAAGACCGGCAAGCCTTTCCTGCTGCTCGCCGAAGAGGTCGAGGGCGAGGCGCTGGCGACGCTCGTGGTCAACAAGATCCGCGGCACGCTGCAGTGCGTTTCGGTCAAGGCTCCCGGCTTTGGCGATCGGCGCAAGGCGATGCTCGAGGATATCGCGATTCTGACCGGCGGCACGGTGATCGCCGAGGAACTCGGGATCAAGCTCGAGAGCATCACGCTTCAGGATCTTGGCCGCGCCAAGCGGATCGTGGTCGATAAGGACAACACCACGATTATCGACGGCGCCGGCAAGAAGGCCGATATCGAAGGCCGCATCAAGCAGATTCGCGCGCAGATCGAGGAGACCACCTCCGACTACGATCGCGAAAAGCTGCAGGAGCGCCTGGCCAAGCTGGTCGGCGGCGTCGCGGTGATTCGCGTCGGCGCGGCCACCGAGATGGAGATGAAGGAGAAGAAGGCGCGCGTCGAGGACGCCCTTCATGCGACCCGCGCGGCGGTCGAGGAAGGCGTCGTCCCGGGCGGCGGCGTCGCGCTGATTCGCGCCTCGGCGGTGCTCGAAGGACTGCGCGGCGGCGAAGAGGAAAAGGTCGGCATCAGCATTATCAAGAAGGCGGTCGAAGACCCCTGCCGCTGGATCGCCACCAACGCCGGCTGGGAAGGCTCGGTCGTCGTCGACAAGGTCCGTAACAACAAGGGACCCTTCGGCTTCAATGCCGCCAGCGAGGAGTTCGAGGACCTGATGAAGGCGGGCATCATGGACCCGACCAAGGTCGTGCGCAGCGCGCTGCAGAACGCGGCGTCGGTCGCGAGCCTGCTGCTCACCACCGAGTGTATGGTCGCGGAGAAGGCGGAGGAGAAGCAGTCCGCTCCCGCGATGCCTCCGGGCGGCATGATGTAACCCGCGCCCGCGCGGCGAATTCGTAACGCCAAGCGGCGGTCGGAGGAAGCTCCGACCGCCGCTTTATTTTTGCCCTTCGCGAGCGATTCTGGCGCCGGGCGCCGCTCCGGGCCGCGTTGCGCTGCGCCGCCGTTCAATCACGCGCGCGCTCAATTTCCCGAATCGCCCTGCTGCGCGCTGTCGCCGCTATTGTCGTCCGGTTGGGCGTCGCCCGAAACGCCGCTCTGATCGCCGCCGTCGGCGTTCGCGGCGTCGCTTCCGCTATCGCCCGGCTCCGCCTGTGGATCGGTGTTCTCGCCGGTTTCGGTATCGACGCTCTGATCGTCAGGGGGACTCTGGTCTCCGGTGTCAGCCGAACCGGGATCGGTAGTCTCCTGCTGCATGTACATCTGGTCGTTCTGGGCGAGCATCTCGGGCCGCACGCCGGCGCGGTCGAGCCGAACCGTCCGCGGGTCCGCCGGCGACGCCGCCGAGCGCGGGGCCAAGGCGACCAGGGTCAGGAGAGAGGCCGCTATCGCGAGGCTTAGCCGATTCATTTAACTTTCACCTCGAAGACATCGTTTGCTCATAATGGGATGGTAAGCGGCCACTTACATCTTAAAGCTTGCGCCGTTCACGATGCGAGTCAATCCCCACCCCAGCATCGTGAGATATATCCACAGCCGAGGCGGTGGCATTCGCGCGCACTGGCGGGTCCGCGCGGCCATTCGCGCGCCCGCGCCGCGCCGGCGATGGCGCGGCCGATCGCAACGATTTGTTCGCGGATTTGGTCGAGCGGCGGGAGCTCGATCGCGACCCGCCGGACCGCGCCGCGCAAATAGACGATTTCGGCGGTGACCTCGCGTTCGGGACGGGCGGCGGCCGTGGCCAGCACGTAGCATCGGCCCGCGAGCGCGTATTTTTCGGCGCCGTCGGCGGGACGCGCGTATTTGTAGTCGCGCACGATCGCGCGCCGTCCGTCGTCGATCAGCAGATCGATCCGTCCGCGCACGAAGATTGCCGGATCGTGGCCGCCCGCAAGCATGAAGAACGGCAACTCGCGGTCGATTCGGGCCTCCGCCGGCACTTGCGCGTCGGACGCGGCGAGATAGCGCTGGAGGTCGCGCGCAATCGCGATACGTTCGGCCGGGGCGAGACCGGCCGCTTCGCCGAGAGTGTCGGCCATCCGGGCGATCCGCGCGTCGCGAACGGCGGCGTCGGCGGTCAAATCGATCTTTTCGAGAATCTCATGGGCGAGGTTGCCGAGCGTCGCGGCGCCGGCTCCCGCGCCGCCGGCCGCCGCTCCCGGCGCCGTCTCCGGCAGTTCGAGCGTTCGGCGGAAATAATGTTGGCGCGGACAGCGCGCGAAATCCTCGAGCGCGCTTGGACTCACGATCAGGTCGCCGCCGCGTGGCGCCGTGAAGTTGAGCCGCGTCTCCGCGATCCGCGCGAGTTCGGCGCGCGCTGTGTCATCGGCGGTCCGCGCCGGCGCGGGAATTTCGAGCGGCTCGCGCGCGGGACGGCGCAGGCTGATCGAAACGCCCGCGATCGACGCGGCGCGCTCCGGTTCGCCCGATTCCGCGAAGTTCGCCACGTCGATTTCATTGGTCGCGAGAAACGCGCGAAGCTGCTTCGCCCAGGCCTCTTTGGAGGTCCTTTTGGTCAACTTGCCTTCGCTCAGAATCAGCCGGTCGCGCGCCCGCGTGAGCGCGACGTAAAGCAGGCGCGCGCGCTCCGCCGCTTCGCGATCGGAACCTTCCTCGTTGTGCTTTTCGAGCTCGCGATGGGGCAGCGGGAAGCGCCCGGCCCCGGTCGTCGCCGGCAGCAGCAGTCCATGTTCGGAGGAAACCGCCAGCGCGTCGGCATGCGGGCGCGGAGGGCGCGCGAGGTCGGCCACAAAGACGATCGGAAATTCGAGCCCCTTGGCCTGATGCACCGTCATCAGACGCGTCACGTCCGCGTCCGCGCCGAGAATTTGCGCCACCGGCTCGCGCGGTTCGGAGGCCGCGAGCTGGCGTAGATAGGCGACGAAATCGCGCAGCGAAAAGAACGATCTGGTTTCAAAGTCGCGCGCCAGCTCGACCAGCTTGCGCACGTTGGCGACGCGCTGGCGTCCGCGCTCGAGGCCGAGCAGCACGGCTTCGAAATCCGTCAGCGCGAGCGCCCGCTCGAGCAGCGCGACGAGCGTCGCGCGGCCGCGGATCGCACGCAAATCCCTGAGCGTCGTCCATGCGGCGCGCGCGGCGGCGGCGTCTTCGGGCGACTCGCCGATGGGTGGCGGCGCGGCGGCGGCGAAGGTCTCCGCGAGCGCGGCCGGTCCGTCGTCGCCGGAGCGATAAACCAGATCGAACAGACAGCGGTCCGAGAGCGCGAACAGCGGCGAGCGCAGCGCGGCGGCGAGCGCCAGCGAATTTTCGGGATCGTCGATTGCGGCGAGCAATTCGGTCAGGTCGGCGATTTCGGCGCATCCGAAGAAGCCGCGCCCGCGCACGGTGTAATAAGCGATTCCCGCCCGTCCCAGGGCGCGTTCGTAGCGCGCCACGTCAGAGAAGGCGCGCAGCAGAATTGCGATATCGCCCAGGCGCGCGGGGCGCGGCCGGCCGGCGCGTTCGTCGTAAACTTCCGCGCCCGAATCCAGCAGTTCGCGAATCCGCCACGCGATCGCGAGCGCCTCGGCGTCGCGGTCCGCGACGCTGGTAATCAATTCCAGCGGCGGATTGAAACCGTCGGCGCGCAACGCCGCCAGCTCATGCGCGGGACCCCATCGCACCCACCACGCCGCCCGCTCGGCTTCCGGCGGCATCAGGGCCGCGCCGAGCGCGTTGACGAAGCCGATAATGCCGGGGGTCGAGCGGCGGTTTCCGCGCAGCGGCAAGACCGTCGGCGCGGAGTCGCGATCGCGATTGAAAACGGTCACGTCGGCGCCGCGAAAGCCGTAGATCGACTGCTTTTCGTCGCCGACGATAAACAGCGCGGGCGGCGGCGTGGCGCCGGCGGGCGTGGCCAGCAGCGCGACGATTTGATCCTGAAGCGGATCGACGTCCTGATATTCGTCGACCATCAGCGCGTCGATCGCCGCGCGGTAGCGATTCGCCACCTCG
>JAJXYM010000043.1 GCA_021780585.1 Deltaproteobacteria bacterium | reverse complement strand
GCGTTCGGCGGCATCGATTTCGGTGCCGGGACTGGTCACCGCGACCCACATCGGCGGATGCGGCTTCTGAATCGGCTTGGGCAGGATCGTCCGCACCGGCATCGACCACGAACGTCCCTGATAACCAAATTGCTCCTGCGTCCACATCTTGGGCAGACAACGGACGATTTCGTCCCAGGTGCGTTTGGTTTCGTCGGGATTCACGCGGAAGCCGCCGAGTTCGTTCCAGGTCGCGGAACGGCCGGTGCCGACGTCAAGCCGGCCGCCGGAGAGGATATCGAGCGTCGCCGTGCGTTCGGCGATTTTGATCGGATGGTTGAATTCGGGCACGCAGACGACGATTCCGTGGCCCACGCGCATCTTCTTCGTGCGCATCGCGCAGGCGGTCAGGAACAGTTCGGGCGCCGAGCAGTGGGAATATTCCTCGAGGAAATGATGCTCGACCGCCCAGACGGAATCGAAGCCGAGTTCGTCGGCCAGGGCGACCTGTTCAAGGCAATTGTCGAAGACGCGCTTTTCAACGCCGGGATCCCAGGGCCGCGGCACCGAAATTTCGTAGAAGATTCCGAATTTCATCCTGTTACCTCCCGCATTGCCGTCGTTTAGCGCAATCCAGCCGGAAGGGAAAGCCGCCGACGAGCCGGGTAAGGATGAAGATCGGCGCGGCGGGTATCCGCCTGATAACCCCGCGCGCCGCCAGGTCACGGGCGCAATTCCCGTATCATGGCGCCGGCTGAACGCTCAGCGCATCGCTGAAGCGCCCGCGGGTTGGTCCAGGTCGGAGCCCTTCCGCTCGTTACCGAGCGCGATCACCATAGCATCGGCGAGCAAAACCGTCGAGGCGACGAGCGCCAGCGCGCCGCCGTAACCGAAATGCCGCGCGATCACCGCTTCGACGAAGGCGGCGTTGGCCGCGAACAGCACGCCGAGTTGGTAGGCGAGGCCGGAGAAAAGGCCGCGGACCGCAGGCGGCGAGAGTTCCACCAGATGCGCCGGAATCGCGCCCCACGCGCCCTGCACCATGAATTGCATCAGGAAGGCGCCGACGGTCAGCCAGGCGAGCGATCGCGGGAAGATCCAGAGTGGGACGATTAGCAATCCGGCGAGCACCGCCGCGACCATCGCGCGCCGCCGCCCGATATGGTCGGAGAGCCAGCCGAAGACGAGTCCGCCGAGCAGCGCGCCAAGATTGTAGATGATGGCGATCGTCGCGACCGTGCGCGTATCGAGCTTGCGTTCGAGCTTGAGGAAGGTCGGATAGAGGTCCTGCGTGCCGTGCGCGATCAGATTCATCATCGTCATCAGGACGACGATGTAGAGGAAGCGGCGGAAGTTGCGGCGAATCGCGTTCCAGATCTCGCCGCGGCCCGGACGCACCAGCTCCCACGATTTCGATTCGGGCACCTTCGAACGGATATAAAGCGTCAGCAGCGCGGGCGCGCCGCCAAGGAAGAACATTGCGCGCCAGCCGAAACGCGGAAAGACGAAGAAGTAGGCCGCCGCCGCGAGCAAATAGCCAACCGCGTAGCCCTCCTGGAGTAATCCCGAGAGCAGGCCGCGCCAGCGCGCGGGCGCCGCTTCCATCGCGATCGACGCGCCGACTCCCCATTCGCCGCCCATCGCGACGCCGTAGAGCGCGCGGAAAACCAGGAACCATCCGAAGGTCGGCGCGACTCCGCTCAGTACCTCGAAGACCGAATACAGGATCACGTCGGCCATTAGCGGCATCCGCCGCCCGTAGCGATCGGCCAGCCAGCCGAAGATCAGCGCGCCCACCGGCCGCATCGCCAGCGTCGCCGTGATCGTGAAGGCGATATCGGCCACGTCGCGATGGAAATCCTTCGCGATCGTGGGCAGCACGAAAACCAGGACGAAGAAATCGAAGGCGTCGAGCGTCCAGCCGAGGAAACTCGCGACCAGCGTATGCAGCGCTTCGGAGCGCGCGGCGTCGCTCGCGGCGTGGGCGGCGGATCCGGATTGGGCGGCCATCGATGGCGCCTACCATATGCAAAGCGCCCACTGTTTAGGAAGCGTGGTGCGCGCGATCGGCGGTGCGATTGCGCGCGCGGCGCTTGAGATTCGCAACCGCCCGGATAATAACGGGACTGACGCGGCAGCGCCGACACGGCGCCAGGCGAACTCGCGCGAGGACAATTCGATGTTCAACGGCATCAGGGTGATCGACGCCGACGGCCATGTGATGGAGCCGAACGACCTCTACGACCGTTACCTCGAGGCGAAGTTCAAGCCCGATCTGGAGGAGCTGAAGCGCACGGCCGAACGGCGGCCGTCGAAATTCTTCTTCGGCATCTTCCATCAGCTCGATACCGGCCGTCCCCTTGGCGTGCCGCATCCGGACAAGCCGCTCGTGCGGACCGGACGGAATCCGCGCGCCGAAAAGCCCGACATGCGCGGCGGATGGGACCCGCATATCCGCATCAAGGATATGGATCGCGAGGGCATCGACGTCGCCGTGCTGTTCGCGACGGTGGTTTCGAGTTTCTGTTCGCTCAAGACGGTCGATTTCGAGGTCGCGATGATCCGCGCCTACAATCGCTGGATCGCCGATTACTGCGCGGCCTATCCCGACCGGCTCAAGGCGGTCGCGGTCGTGCCGATGCGCGATCCGGAGCGGGCCGCCGCGATGATCCGCGAGGCCGCGCGCACCTCATGGGCGGTCGGCGTCTATCTGTCGGGCCATGTCGAGGATCGCCTGCTCGACCATCCGGGGTTCCATCCGATTTGGCAGGCCTGCCAGGACGCCGATCTGCCGGCCTGCTTCCACGGCGGCACCGCCCGTCCGCCCTATGGGCTCGGCACCTTCGAGATGACCAACAATCTCTTCCTGCAGCATTCCGCGACCAATCCGCTTGAGATGATGCGCGCGGTGGCGGCGCTGATCGGCGGCGGCGTGCTCGATATGTTCGCGCGGCTGCGCGTCGCGGTGCTGGAGGCGGGCGTCGGCTGGCTGCCGTTCTGGATGGAGCGGCTGGACGAGCATTACGAGCTGATGCCCGAGTATGTGCCGTTTTTGCGGCGCAAGCCGTCGGCGGCGATTCGCTCGGAGAATTTCTTCATCTCGTGCGATCCGGACGAGGCGACACTGCCCTTCGTCGCCAATTTCGTCGGCCCGGAGCACATTCTTTACGCTTCCGACTATCCGCATTTTGACGGCCGCTTTCCCGATACCGTCAAGCTGACGGCGCGGCCCGAGGTCTTTCCGCCCGCGGTGCAGCGCCAGATTCTGTGGGAGAATCCGCGCCGCCTCTATTCGCGTATCGCATAACCCGCGCGGCGGCTAGATCGGCTCGTTGAGGATCGCGCTCCAGTAACGCAGCATCGCCTGGTCGGAATAAAAGCGCAGCAGCCAGTTGCGCATCGCGCTCAGGCGCCGGCCGCGAATCAACATGAAGCGGCCCATCAGCCGCGATTGCGCCTGGATCCGATCGACGCGCGGCCGCCGCCGGCGCACGTAGCGGTCGAGCGCCAGCTCGAGGTCGCGCGAATCCGCGCGCGACAGTTCGTCGGCCAGCGCCGCCGCCGATTCCATCGCGAGCGACGCGCCGACTCCGCCGGTCGGCAGAATTCCGTGGCTGGAATCGCCGATCAGCACGACTCGCCCCTTGCGCCAGAGCTTCATTTTCAGGTCGTTGAAATCGTCGTGATGGATGCTTTCAGGCTCCCGCAATTCCGTCAGGATCTGCGGGACGATTCCGCCGAGATGGCCGAATTCGCGACGAATCCGCTCGATTCGTCCGGTCGGCGGGTCGGGCGCGTTGGCCGGCGCCGCGAGCGCGACGAAGGCCGCCAGGCGTCCTTTGGCGGGATAGACGCCGAAGAAATGGCCGGCGCCCCAATATTCGGTGATTTCGTCGGGCGGCTCGAATTCCGGCTCGATCCAGAAGGCCCATCCGGTGACGCCCGCGTATCTGAGCGGCGTCCGGCCGAAGACCAGCTCGCGCACCCGCGATCGCAATCCGTCCGCGCCGACCACGAGGTCGAACTCCGCGCGCGTCCCGTCCGAAAACGTCGCCGACACCGCCGCGCTGTCCTGAACGATCGCGGCGACCGTCGTGCCCATCCGGATCGGCGCGTCGAGCAATCCCGCGCGCAGCACCTCGAGCAAGTCCGCCCGCGCGATCGAGATCAGCGGGCCGTAGGTCTGGCTCGGCGCGTCGAGATCGTAGCCGCGAATCACCCTGCCGTCTTCGCCGGCGACGTTGTAACGCCGCATCGGCAGGCCGGCCGCGACGAAACGTTCGTGCATGCCGA
>JAJXYM010000107.1 GCA_021780585.1 Deltaproteobacteria bacterium | reverse complement strand
ATGCCAGCGCGCCCACCACACGACCCACGCCCACGGCGCGTAAAGCCCGCCTGGCAGCGCCGGACCGAGTTCCGGCGCATAGCCGAACCGCCGCGCGGCATGCTGCGTCACCCACCAATTGATCAGCAACGCCATGAAGACGAAGCTCGCGACGCTGACGAGTTTGATCTGGGCGAGCCGCGCCTGCGCGGCCCGATTGGCGACCCGGTAGGGACGATACTCCGCCATGACCATTACCTCTCCAGCTCCACGTCCCGGTCACGCCGGCGCCGCCGCGCCCGCGTCTTGAGAATGTCGCGCTCGCGCTGGCGGCGGCGCAGCTCCGCTTCATACTCGGGCGCAAGCTCCCAGCTCCGCTCACCGACACGGCGCGCAAGGCCAAGCTTTTCGAGATATTGCAGGCGCTTCATCTCCTGCTCTGCCCGCGCCCGCGCGGCCTCGCCATACGGCTGATAGCCCTCGTAGCTGACCACGCGATCGGCGCCGGCCCGGCGCTGGAGCACGCGGTCGATCTCGGTCCATTGCTCGCGTTCGATGATCCGCTCACGCGCGAGCAGGACCTCGCGCTCCGAGCGTGGACCGAGCTCGCGATCCAAAATCTCCTGGCTCAATTCGCGCACGCCGCGCCGCACGTAGTCGCGGTCGATCTCCAGCCGCCCGCCGTCGTCGCGGACGCCGCGGATGAGCAGATGAACATGCGCCTCCCCGGTGTTGTGGTGGTCGATCGCCACCCACTCAAGCCGCGTCCCCAGATCGCGCTCCATCCCGGAGACCAGCTCGCGCACGTGGGCGCGCAAGTCGATTCCAGCGGCGTCCTCGGGCGAGACGATGAAGGACCACATCAACTCGTCCGTGCGCTCCCACTCGCGAACCGCGGCAACCAAGTCGAGGTCCTCACGGACGCCGTCGAAACCCAGACCGCGTTCCCGCTCGCGTTGCGCGCTTTCGCGAGAGAGATAACGGGCGTGCGCCACCCAACCCCGGTTGTGGCGGTTGCGCCGGAATGACGCCTTGACCACGCTGCGCCGCCCGTAAAGACGTGCGGCGGGAATGCGCCGCCCGCCGCCGCCCTGGGCGCTGGTCTTTGGTTGCCGACGCACCGCTCCCGCCGCCCGGGCCCTGCGCAACGCGCCGATCCACCACAATCTGACGCGGCGCGGACGACCCTGGCCCGGCTTGAGCCGGCCGAGCCTCAGCCCGCCCTCTTCATCCCTGTTCGGCGACCACGGCAGCCACATCGTCCGCCCTCTCCAACAAACCCGTCAGCCTCTCCGCCAAGCGCTCCGGGTCCTGCGGCGCCGCCGCGCCCAGCGCCGCGATCAGACGCCGCATCTGGGCGCTGCTGAGCGTCAACGAATGGAGCTCGCGCGCCCGCCGCCACGACTTCCACGCCCGCTTGGCCGTCGCCCGCGCGTCGAGTTTCTGGCGTCCCAGCGCCGCCACGCGCGCCCGTTGCTCGGCCGTAAGCGTCTCGCGCTCGTGCGCCACGCTGATCAGCGCTCCCAACAGAAAATCCGGCGGCTCGCGGTCCAGACCGGCGACTGCGATTAGCCCGCCCAGATTGACCAGGTGATGTACCCTCAGTCCCTGCTCATGACTGTGCTCATTCATCGGTGCTTCCATCTCCGGCCGTCTTTCACCAGGTCAGCACCGGGCGCAAAACGCCGCGTATCGACGCCGCCGGAACCGGCCCGAAGTAGCGCGCGTCCCAGCTCCGCGCGTCGTTGAAACCGAACAGCCACACCTCGCCCGGTATGACCCGATGGACGCCCCACGCCACGTGCGCCAGCGGCCGTCCCTCGCTGTCGCGCGCCGCCGTCCGGCTGTCCACAAAGCGCACGCCGTTGACTGCCGCCCAGCCCGACTCGACCTCAACCACGTCGCCCGGCAGGGCGCCGACGACCTTCGCCACCGGCTCGGCGCCAGCCGGACAATCGCCCCTGGCGAGATAGCCAGGCGCGAGTCCCGCCCGCGCGATCACGGCCGGAAGACAGGCGGCCACCAACGCTCCGCGATGAGTCGGCATCGCCGTCAGGCGATAGATTCCCGCCGACGCGGAGCTGTCCGTGAGCGTGACCCGGAGCTGAAAGACTCGGCCGCCGAAATCCAGTAACGCCACGCCGGCGAACATCCCGGCCGCCACTGAGAGGACCCGCCAGGCGCGGCCCGAGACGGCCGCCCCATTCGCTCGGTTCCACGCCGTTCGCGCCATACCGTGCAAAACCGCGCGCGCCGCGCGACACCGGCGCGAAAAGTCGTGGGGAACGCTGAACAAACCCAGCCGCGCACCGCGCGCCACCGCGTTACCTTTATCTTGCCCTACGACCGACGCCCTCCGCCCCGCCTTTTTCCACGCCGCTTCCACCGCTTCCGCCTCCGAAGTCCCCCGCGCTTACCGCCTCGCCGCTGCGCGGCAAATAAAGCTGCCGCCTACACTGTGGCGCCGTTCCGCAAGCCCGCCGTTGCCGTCGGTCCGCCGGCCTTTGCGCCGCCGCGGGCCGCGGCGCTATCCTTCCCCACCGCTTGATGCAGCTCTTCGCGAATCTGCCGCGTCACCCGGCTCACCGCCTCCGACAGCGTCGCGTTTAGATCGAAGCCCGCCGCGTCGGTTTCCTCTCGCAGACGATCAAGCTCGGCCTTGACCGACCCAGGCACCCGCACCGTGATCGTCTGCGTCCGCTCGTTCTTCTGCTTCAGCACTCCCATCGCTTCCTCCTCCTGCCCCGCTTAACCGCACACGATTCGTGCACGATTTGTGCTCAATTCTTGTACGGACCCGGAAACGCCAGGTCCTCGGTCACCATCACGTTGAACTGATAGCCCGGCCGGATTTCGATCGTCGCCGGCCGGTTCATCCCGTTGCCGACCATCTGCTGGCCCGCCGCGCCCATCTGCGCGGACGCGCCCGCGCCCGCCATCCCGCTCGCCATCGCCCACTGGTTCGGCTGGTAATAGCCGTAAGGTCCTACCGCTCCGCCTCCGCCGAACGTGGCCAGTTGTCCGACCATCTGCCCCGCGCTGATCAGGCTCATCAGCGCCGCCGTGCCGAACGTGCTCAGGTAGTGGTTGTTGACCTCGTCGCTGAAGCCCGTGTAACCACCCTGGTCCGCGCCCGGCATCTGCGGCAGGTCCATGCTCGAAGTGTCGGGAAAGATCAGACGCCGCCACGCAATCCGCACCCGCTGCTGGCCGTAGGCCGAGGCGCTCTGGTAGGCGCCGATGAGCCGGCTCCCCTGTGGAATCAGCAGGCTTGAGCCGCTGCGGCTGTCGAACACGTTCTCGCTGACCTGGGCCAAAACCGGCCCCGGCAGATCCGAATTGATGCCGCCGATCAGCAGCGCCGGAATCACGCTGCCCGCCATCACCGTGTACGGCGACGCCGGCGGATGCCGCGTCACCGCCGGATCGCTCGCTTGACTGACATCTCGGGCGGCGCCGCCGCCCGCGCTCCGCGCCCGCGCGATTTCGAGCGCGCCGCCGCTGTGGAACGCCGCCACCATCTCTGGCGCTTCCAGCGCCTTCATGTATTTGTCCTCGGCCCACTCCGCGTATCGACTGGGCCGCCCGGATGACCGCTGCGCCGCCGCCTGGCTCCTGACCGCCGGCGTGATTGGCGGCGTAACCACTGGAACCACCGGCTTGGCGGTTGCGGCGCGCGCTTTGAGCTCCTCGACCTCCACCGTGTCGCGCGCCGCTTGCCCCGCTTCTTCGTCCATCGGCTGCGCGCTCGCGTCGCGCGGCGTGACGCCCGCGGAACGGATACCCTGCACCGCGAACACGCCGACCAGAGCCGCGACCACGGCCGCAGCGACCACCAGCCGGCGGTTCAACCGCAGCCCGCCCTCGCCCTCCTGCCCGGCGTGCGGCTCGGGCGCCGCGGCCTCCTCGCCGGTATCTTCAAACTCGCCGTGCGGACTTTCTTGCTCGTTCCGCCCACGCTCAGCCGCGCCGCTCGCTTCGCATTCGGCTCGATCTCCATCCATCGCCTCTCACCCCTTCGCTGGCGCGGCTTTGTCAGCGGCTCCCGCCCGTGTACGCGATCGTCATCCGGTCCTGAGCCCGGCCCACTCCGTCGACCAGCACCGCCCGGTTGAAAAGCCGATCGACCACGTAGTAGTCGCCGTCGACCCGGTAGTTGACCATCTGCTCGCCGCCGGACGCCGCGATTAGCAGCGCCGGCGCTTCGCTGGTCTTCATCCCCGGCGCCATCTGGATGTAAACGTGCCTGCCGTCGTCAAACGCCCGGAGCGGCCGGAACGGTGCATTCGGCCCCTCCACCTTGTA
>JAJXYM010000364.1 GCA_021780585.1 Deltaproteobacteria bacterium | reverse complement strand
ATTGCGGGACGCGCCGCGTCGCCGCGCATTATCGCATCGCGCGCGCCGCACGGCCATGCGCCGGGCGGGTCAGCGTCCACACAGCCGATCGAGAATGATTCCCGCCGCCGCGCGCACCGACAGATGATTGTAATCGTCCGCGCCGAGGATTGGCGGCAGGGTGAAATCGGCGCGATCGGCCAGCGCCGGCGCCATCCCGAAGCCCGTGCCGAACATCACCATGATCGGCGGCCCGGCGGGATTCGCCAGCCGCGCGCGCGCCGCGTCCCATCCGAGTCCGCCTTGCGCCCGCGCCGACGTGAACGCGATCAGCGGCCGCGCGCCCGCGGCGGTCTCGATCGCCGCGATCGCGTCGTCGAGCGCGCCGACGATCCGCGTCAGGTCGAGCGCCTCGCGCCGGCGCGAATCGAACCTGCGGCCGAATCCGGTTTGCCAATGGCCGATCACGCGCGCGGCGAAGGCGCGCTGCTCGGCCACCGGATGGATGACGAAAAAGGCCTTCGCTCCGTAGGTGCGCGCGGATCGCGCGAGGTCGTGCAGATCGAGGCTGGTGATCGCCGCCGCGACGATTTTGCCGGTGCGATCGACCACCGGGTAATGCGCGAGTGCGACGTAGAGGTCCGCCACGTCAGGTTTTGCGCGCCGCCGCGGCCAAGTCGGGCCGCCGCCGCGCGGTGCGCCGGCGCGCTTCGCTCTCGCGCCAGGCGCGGATCTTGCCGTGGTCGCCGCTCAGCAGCACTTCCGGCACGCGCATCCCGCGAAACTCCTCGGGTCGCGTGTATTGCGGATATTCGAGCAGTTCGGAGGCGCCGAACGATTCTTCGGCCAGCGACGCGGGATTGCCGAGCACGCCCGGAACCAGCCGCGCGACCGCCTCGATCACCACCATCGCCGGCAATTCGCCGCCGCTCAGCACGTAGTCGCCGAGCGAAATTTCCCGATCGACCAGCGCGCGCACCCGCTCGTCAAATCCCTCGTAGCGGCCCGCGATCAGCACGAGCCCGTCCGCCATCGCCAACTCCCGCGCCGCCGCCTGGCTGAACGGCGCGCCCTGCGGCGTCATCATGATTTTCACCAGTCCGGACCGTTCGGCCACGACCGCGTCGAGCGCCGCCGCGATCGGCTCCGGCCGCATCACCATCCCGCTGCCGCCGCCGTAGGGCGCGTCGTCCACCTGGCGGTAATTGCCCAGGCCATGATCACGCAGATTATGCGCGGTCACGGAGATCAGGCCCTGATTACGGGCGCGGCCGATCAAGCCGGCGTCGAGCGCCGCGAACATCTCGGGAAACAGGGTGATTACGTGAAATTCCATCGCGAAGAAAGCGCGCCGCGCGCGCGGATCGGAGCCTCGTCAGGTCAATCGAGCAGGCCGGGCAGCGCCTCGATCACGATTTGCCGCCCTTTGAGGTCGAGCGTGCGCACCACGTCGGCGATCGCCGGAATCAGCGTTTCGCGGGCGCCGTCGCGCACCACCAGTACGTCGTTGGCGCCGTTGCTGAAAACCTCCTCGACCACGCCGATCCGATCGCCGCCGGTGGTCGTGACCGTGCATCCGATCGTCTCGAAATAATAGAACTCGCCGCGCGCGAGCGCCGGCAAATCCTCCGCCGCGACCGCGAGGATCGCGCCGCGCAGCGCGTCCGCCGCCTCCGGCGTGGCGATTCCCTCGAGCATGATTCTGAGCATGGTCCGATTCAGCCGCGTGATCGCGTTCAGCCGATATTCGCGCGTCCCGGAGCCCGGCCGCGTCAGGAAGGCGCGGCCAGGCGATTCGAGCGTCGCCGCGTCGGGATCGTCGAGCCGCAACCGCAGCGCGCCCTTGAGTCCGTGCGCGCCGGCGATATAACCGATCCGCACCAACCCGCCATGGGCGACATTTGAGCTGTCCAGCGTCGAAAACCTGTTGGCCGGGTCCATCCAGGCCTACTTGTCTTCGATAATTTCCAGCACGACCTTGCGGTTGGTGCGCGAGGCGACGGCGTTCAGAATCGTGCGGATCGACTTGGCCGTGCGTCCCTGCTTGCCGATCACGCGGCCCAAATCCTCCTTGGCGACCCGCAACTCCAGCACCGAGGCGGTGTCGCCGTGGGTCTCCTTCACTTCGACCGCGTCCGGATTATTCACCAACTGCTGCGCCAGGAACTGGACTAGCTCCTTCATGGCAGGCTCCCTGGAAGGCGTCAGGCGGATTGAGCGGCGCTTGTCGCTTGCTTGATCAGCTTCCTCACGGTTTCGCTGGGCAGGGCCCCGGACTTGAGCCAATGTTCGGCCGCATCGGCCTTGAGCGTGACTTTCGGCGGATCGAACGCCGGGTCGTAGGAGCCGATCTGGGCGACAAAACGCCCGTCGCGCGGCGAGCGCGAATCGGCCACCACGATGCGGAAATAGGGTTTCTTGCGGGCGCCGTGACGGCGCAGCCGGATTACCAGTGCCATACCTGCGTTTCTTTCTCCCTCGACTATTCTAGCCCCCGAAGCCCAGGCCGCGCATCATCGGCCGGCCCGCGCCCATCCGGGTGATCTTCTTCATCATTTTGCGCGTCTGCTCGAACTGCTTGACGAAGCGGTTGACGTCCTGCACGGAGACGCCGCTGCCGCTGGCGATTCGCGCGCGCCGGCGTCCATTCAATATCAGATGGTTTTGCCGCTCCTGACGGGTCATCGAATCGATAATCGCCTGCACCCGCCGGAGTTCGCCCCTGGCCTCTTCGGAATCGGCCTGTCCGGTGATCTTCTTCAGGCCCGGAATCATCCCGAGCAAATCGCCGAGCGATCCCATCTTGCGAATCGTGCGCAACTGATCGGCGAAATCCTCGATCGTGAATTCGTTCTTCTTGAGCTTGCGCTCGAGTTCCTTCGCCTTGTTCTGATCGTAGTTTTGCTGGGTCTTCTCGATCAGGCTGAGCATGTCGCCCATGCCCAGAATCCGCGAGGCGAGGCGGTCGGGATGGAACACCTCGAAGGCGTCCAGCTTCTCGCCCATCCCGGCGAACAGAATCGGTGCGCCCGTCACGGCCCGGACCGAGAGCGCGGCGCCGCCGCGCGCGTCACTGTCGAGCTTGGTCAGAATCAGGCCGGAAATCTTGAGCCGGTCATGAAAACCCTGGGCGACGTTGACCGCGTCCTGGCCGGTCATCGCGTCGGCCACCAGAATCGAATGATGGGGATTGGCGGCGACCTTCAGCCGATCCAGCTCCTCCATCAGCTCGTCGTCGATCTGCAGGCGGCCGGCGGTGTCGATCAGTAATACGTCATGGCCGCCGACCTCGGCCCGCATCAGCGCCCGGCTGACGATCTCCACCGGATCTTCGCTTTCGCGGCTCTCCGCCACCGGCACGCCGATTTGCGCGCCCAGAATCCGCAACTGTTCCATCGCGGCCGGCCGCCGCACGTCCGTCGAGACCATCAGCGGATGCCGTTTGCGCTCGACCTTGAGGAACCGCGCGAGCTTGGCCAGCGAGGTCGTTTTGCCCGAACCCTGCAGGCCAACGACCATTATTTTGACAGGCGGTTTGACCTTGAGGTCGAGTTCGCGGGCGCTGCCGCCCATCACCTCGCACAATTCGGCGGCGACGAACTTGATCAGATGCTGCTCGGGCGTGAGCGAGCGCAGCACCTCCTGACCGAGCGCCTTCTTTTTGACGTGGTCGACGAAATCGCGGACGACCTTGATATTGACGTCGGCTTCGAGCAACGCGAGCCGGACTTCGCGCAAAGCGTCGTCAATATTTTTCTCGGTGATGCGTCCCTGGCCTTTAAGCTTCTTAAAGACGCCTTCGAGACGGTCGCTCAGGGTATCGAACATGGCTGGAAACTGGATGGGGGGAAGACCGGCCGGATTATCCGGAAATTCGTGATGCCTCGGAAGTCGGCAAAGCCGCTACTTCGAGCTTGAAAGCCTAAACCCGCCCGCCCGCGATGTCAACGCACCGTTCGCATCCGGGTAGCGGGTCCGGTTGAAAGAAGCCCATGGTCTCTAGCCGAGGATGCCAGAAGTCACGGGAGGATCGACTTCATAAGAAACAATGTTTTATGATCGGATCGCGCTTGGCGATCTCATCAGACGCGCGTCTTGCAGGACTCATCGACGCTTTTGCTCACGGACGAAAACGCAACATTTCGGTTGAGTCCTCAAACATAAGTGCAATATACTCTTTTCGTGATTCGCCGGCTGTATGTTCATAACTTCCGCTGCCTGGAAAACTTCGAGTTGCTCATCTCGGGGCACCCCTCCGTCCTGCTTATCGGGAAAAACGGCGCGGGCAAGACGACGGTGAGTTGCGCGCTGGAAATCCTGCAAAAAATCGCCCGCGGTACGAACCGGGTAGACGATCTTGTGCGGCCGAAGGACTTCGGTTGGGGACGCAAAAACGCGCCAATACGATTCGAGATTGAGGTCGAGTTAAACGCCGAGATATACGAGTATGTTATTGCCTTTGAATTGCCAGAAGGGTTCAAAGAACTGCGCGTATTCGAAGAGAAGCTTGCAGTAGGCGGCAAACCTATCTACACCCGACAGTTGGCGCAAGTGTCTCTTGCCAAAACGATTGGGGAGGGAGAGGCGAGGTTTCGTATTGATTGGCACCTGGTGGCGCTGCCGATAGTTCAGGAACAATCGGCGATGGATCCATTGTCGATCTTCAAGCAGTGGCTCGCTCGAATGCTAATCCTTAGGCCGGTGCCCAGCTTGATAGGAGGTGACTCCGATCAAGAGACGCTGCAGCCGCATCCTCAGGTTACCGATTTTGCCGCTTGGTTTTCAGGTCTGCTGGCGTACGCACCAGCCGCGTATTCTCAGATCGATGACTATCTTAAGCAGGTAATGCCTGACCTGCGGGACATCCAAAACCCGAAAATTGGTTCGGATTCTCGAAGCCTTATCTTCCAATTTTCCAACGAACAGGGAACCCTCAAGCTGCTTTTCGAAGATTTGTCGGACGGTGAGAAGTGCTTCGTGATATGCGCTCTGGTGCTTGCCGCGAAGAGCGCCTATGAACCGGTGTTTTGTTTCTGGGATGAACCGGACAATTATCTCGCGCTCTCCGAGGTTGGGCACTTCGTGTTGGCTCTTCGCAAAGCGTTCCAAACTGGCGGCCAGTTCATCGCGACCTCGCATAATCCTGAAGCGATCGACCGCTTCTCCAAAGAGAATACACTCCTTCTCTACCGCAAGAGTCATCTTGAACCCACGCTTATCCGCCTGCTCAGCGAAATCCAGTTGAGCGGGAGCGTTGCCGACGCGCTGGCGCGTGGCGATATAGAGCCGTGAGTTGCAACAAGGATCGGAAACATGTTTTCGTGCTTCCAGAAGACGATTCCAACAAGGTATTGGCACTCGGCTTTCATCTGCGGGTTAACGTGACTCGGCAGATGCAGGTGCTTCGAGTAGCGGGTGGTTGGAAAAAGGTATTGGAGAAGTTCAAGTCAGACCACGTGAAAGAAATGGTTCGCTACCCAGAACGATTCATGGTTCTGTTGATAGACTTCGACGGTAGGGATGATCGGCTGGAACATGCGAAGGCTGCCATTCCTGAAAATCTGGCTGACAGAGTTTTTGTTCTCGGCGCTTGGAGCAAACCCGAAGACCTCAGGGTCAAACTCGGGGCCTACGAACAGATTGGGTCGGACTTGGCGGAAGATTGCCGCGCGGGAACTGATAAGGTTTGGGGGCATGAGCTCCTTCGACACAACGCAAGTGAACTTGGGCGCTTGCGTGAGCAGGTTCGTCCGATTCTGTTCTAATTCATGGTCTACGGGGTGGTGAAAACGCCGGGCGAGTTACTGTGCACCGTCTGGTTACATCGGCAGGCGGTCGAGGGAGCGGTACTGAATCGCCTCGCTCAGATGGAACGCCTGAATCGATCCGCCGCCGTCGAGGTCGGCGATCGTGCGCGCGACCTTCAAGGTTCGCGTGTAGGCGCGCGCACTCAGGCCCAGGCGATTTATCGCCAGCTCCAGCAGGCGTTCGCCCGCCGCGTCGATCACGCAATGATCGCGCAGCTCGCGGGCGCCCATCTGCGCGTTGCAGAAATACGGCGTACCGCGAAATCGTTCGAGCTGAAGATTGCGCGCCTGATTCACCCGCTCGCGAATCGCCGCCGAAGGCTCTCCCGCTCCGCGATCGGTCAACTCCTTGTATTTCACCGCCGGCACCTCGATATGGATATCGATCCGGTCGAGCAAAGGTCCCGAGATGCGCGAGCGGTAGCGCTGGATAATCATCGGCGAACAGACGCATTCGTGCTGCGAATCGGTATAAAAGCCGCACGGACACGGATTCATCGCCGCGACCATCATGACGCTGGCCGGAAACGTCATCGTGCCCATCACGCGGGCAATTGTGATGCGATGGTCTTCAAGTGGTTGGCGCAGAACTTCGAGGACGTTCTTGCGGAATTCGGGTAGTTCGTCCAAAAAGAGAACGCCGTTATGGCCGAGGCTGACTTCGCCCGGCCGTGGCACCGGCCCGCCGCCGATCAGGCCGGCGTCGGAAATCGTATGATGCGGTGAGCGGAACGGGCGCGTCGCGATCAGCGCCTGGCCGTCGAGCAGTCCGACGACGCTATGGACCTTGGTGGTTTCGATCGCCTCCTCGAAGGTCATTGCGGGCAGCACGGTCGGCAGCCGCTTGGCGAGCATCGTTTTGCCCGACCCGGGCGGACCGATCATCAGGACGTTATGCCCCCCGGCGGCGGCGACCTCGAGCGCGCGCTTGGCCTGCTCCTGCCCCTTGACCTCGCTGAAATCGACGTCGTAGCGGCTGGCCGAGTCGAACAATTCGTGCAGATCGACGTGAGTTGGCGGGATCTCGGTCAGTTCCTCGAAGAATTCGTAGGCTTCGCGCAGGGTTTCGACGCCGAGCACGCGGACCGATTCGCCGACGACCGAGGCTTCCGGGGCGTTTTCGCGCGGCAGGACGACCCCGGCCAAGCCGCGGGTGCGCGCCAGGATCGCGCTGGGCAGGGCGCCCTTGATTCCCTTGACCCTGCCGTCGAGGGCGAGTTCGCCGAGCACGAGATAGCCGCGCAGCCGGTCGCGCTTCTGGATATCCTCCTTGGCGGCGAGAATTCCCAGCGCCATCGGCAGGTCGAAGGCGGAGCCTTCCTTGCGCACGTCGGCGGGGGCGAGGTTGATCGTGATTTTGCGATTGGGAAACTCGAAGCCCGAGTTGCTGATCGCCGACTTGATCCGATCGAACGCCTCGCGAACGGCGCCGTCGGGCAGACCGACCATCCGGAAACCGGGAATTCCGGCGCTGATATCGACTTCGACTTCGACCGCGAAAGCGTCGACTCCGGCAAGGGCGCTTGACAGTACGCTGGCGAGCAAAGCGGATCCGTTCGGGCCGCGCGAGCGGCCCCGTCCGAGCGAAAATTCAACGACAGTAGAACAATTCCCGCCGCATTAACGCAAGCCGGAGCGACTTTTCGTGACTCCGGTCAGGGCCAGAGGGCGCCGGCGGCGACCAGCTCGTCGCGTTCCGCGCGGTCCATCCCGAGCAGTTCGCCCAGTACGTAATCGTTCGACGCGCCGATTTCGGGCGAGGGCGTGCGAATCGCGCCGGGCGTCGCCGAGAGCTTCATCGGGATGCCGGTGACGTGCGTGGTCCGGCCGTCGGCGAGCGTGACCGTGCCCCAGAAGTTGCGGTCGCGCAGATGCGGATCGCGAGCGCAGATATCGGCGCCGTTGGCGACCAGTCCGGCGGCGACGCCCGCGCGCTGCAGGAGTTCCATCGCGGCCTCGGCATGCTGTCCGGCGGCCCATGTGGCAAGATGGGCGTCGAGTTCGGCGCGATTGCGCATCCGCAGATAGAGCGTGCGAAACTTCGTGTCCGCCGTCCATCCGGGCGCGCCGAGCGCGGCGACCAGGCGGTCCCATTCGGCTTGCGTGCGGACGCTGAGCGCGATCCAGCGGTCGTCGTCGCCGTCGTCGCGCGGGCGGCATCGATAGACGCCGTGCGGCGCCGCCGGGCCCTCCTGCGAGGCCCATCCAGGCGGCGTCTGATCGCGCTTATTCGCGGCGATATCGAGCAAGGCTGGACCGATCACGCTCACGACGGCTTCGAATTGCGAAAGATCCACGAACTGGCCCTGACCGGTCCGCTTGCGCGCCCAGAGGGCCATCAACGACGCGAGCGCCCCCGTATAGCCGCCCGACATGTCGGCGTAAGAGTAGCCGTAGCCGGCGGGTTCGCCCGTCGCCTCGGCCATCAGCATCGTAAAGCCGCCCAAGGCCTGCAACGTCGGGCCGTAGCTGACGTAGTTCGAGCGCGGCCCGGTATGGCCCAGGCCGGACATACTGACGCATACGATGGCCGGGTTGATTTGGCTCAGGCTGGCGTAATCCATCCCCCACGAGCGCATCACGCGGGCCGAGAAGTTGTCGATCACGAGGTCGCTCTTTACGGCGAGCCGCCGGGCAATGTCGACGCCGCGCGGATGGCTCATGTTGACCGCGATCGAGCGCTTGTTGCGATGCAGGTCGCCCTGCAAGCCGGTCTGGCGCGAGCCGGGCGGTCCGGGTTTGCGTTCGAGCTTGATTACTTCGGCGCCCTGATCGGCAAGAATGCGCGTGGCGACCGGGCCGGCGACGACCCAGGTGAAATCGAGCACCCTGATTCCTTCAAGCGGCATCGGCGCCATCGTCAGATCGCTCCTTCGGCGGCCAGCGTCGCGATTTCGGCGGGGTCGAGGCCGAGATCGGCGCGCAGGATTTCTTCGCTATGCTCGCCGACCAGCGGCGGACGGCGGCGCACGCGCCATGGCGTGCCATTAAAGAGGTAGGGCGCGCCCGGATAACGGATCGTTCGGCCCAGCTCCGGATGCTCGACGGCGACGAAATAGCCGCGCGCGGCGAGTTGTTCGTCGTCAAAGAGCGCCTCGGGCCGGCGCACGCTGGCGTAGGGCAGGCGCAGCGTCTGTGCGCGATCGAGCAGCTCGTCGCGCGCATAATCCTTGACCCAGTCGTCGAGCACGTCGAACAGATGCTCGGCGTGGACGGCGCGATACAGCACGTCTTCCCATTCGGGATTGACCAGGTCTTGCGCCTTGCCGTCGCCGGCGACCCATTCGACCAGCGAGGTCCAATCGCCGAGCGAACAATGCATCACGTACCCGTCGCGGCATCGCGCGACCCGGAAATAGCGGCTCCAATGCAGCGTGCCGCGGCGCGGTTCGACGCGCCCTTCGCCGAAATAGCTGCCGGCGACATGCTCGACCGCGCTGACCGTCGCCTCCTGCATGCTCAGGTCGATCCATTGGCCGCGGCCGTCGCGATCGCGCGCGAACAGCGCGCACATCGTGGCGATCGCGGCGTAGTAGGCGGATGAATGATAGGCCTGCAGGCCGAGCGGACGCACCGGCGGGCGGTCGGGCGAACCGTTGACGTAAAGCATCCCGGCCATCGCGGTCAGGATCGTGTCGTCGGCGGCGAAATCGCGATAAGGGCCGGCTTGGCCGAAGGGCGCGATCGAGAGCAGGATCAGTGCGGGATTGGCGGCGCGCAGCTCCTTCCAGCCGATGCCGAGCGCGGCGATTTCGCCGGGCGCGAAGCTTTCGATCACGAGATCGGCGCCGCGGGCGAGCGCGAGCATAATTTCGCGTCCGCGTGGATTGCGCAAATCAAGCGTGAGCGAGCGTTTGTTGAGATTGTAGAACCAGAAAAAGAGGCTGCGGTCGGGATGGGGCCGGTCGTCGAGAAACGGTCCGATCCGGCGCGCGTGGTCGCCGCCGGGCGGTTCGATTTTGATAACGTCGGCGCCCATGTCGGCGAGTAGCCGGCCGGAAAATTGGCCGCGCGCGGTGGTCAGATCGAGAACCTTGAGGCCGGCCAGCGCTCCCTCTGCGTCCAATGGCGAAATCCTTTCGTGGCGTGGTCGCGCGGCGCGCGGACGAACGACTAATTTTAGCCGCTCGCGATATCGCCGGCGGATCGTTACGATTTGGCGGGACTATACGGGAAGTCGTATCGAGCTTTCAATTCCGATCGGCGCGTCAAGGTCGCGCATGGGGGAGCGGATGGACGGCGCAGCGGCGGGTGATATCTGGGTTGAGGCGTGGCTCGCGATTTGGATTCGGCCGCGCGCGACGATGCGGCGCATCGTCGCGGCCGATCCGCGCAAGTTTGTGCTCGGCATCGCGTTCGTCGCCGGCGCGCTGGCGGCGCTGGGGATGCGGGTCAATATGGCGGTCGCGCCGATCGCGCCGGCCCATATGCCGATGCGGATGCCGCACCTTGGTCCGTTCGGGGTCGCGATCGCGGCGCTGCTGACGGGCGGATTCAGCGTCGCGATGCTCTATGCCTTCGGCGCGCTCTATCGCTGGTCGGGCGCGATACTGGGCGGGACGGCCGACGCGATCAGCGTGCGGGCGGCGCTGGCCTGGTCGCGCGTGCCGTCAATCTTCATCACGATCGTCGACATATTCGCCGCCGCGATCTGGATGCCGTCGGCGTCGTCGATGCGCCATCCGACGCTTTCGCCCTTCGGTTTGATCGGGCTGGTGGGCGGAATCTGGTCGTTCGTGATTTCGCTCAAATGCCTCGGCGAGGTGCACGGATTTTCCGCCTGGCGGGCGCTCGGCGCGATCCTGCTCGGGTTTCTCGCGATCATCGTCGTGTCGGTCGCCGTCGCGATCACGATCTGGCTGGCGGTCGTGGTCGGCCGCGCGCTGGCCTGAGCGGCGCAGGCCGGGCGCGCGGCGAGACTCGCGCGGGCGCGATTCAATCGGCTATCCTGAGGACGATTGACGCGGCTTCGCGTCCAAATGAAGGAGTTCAACGGCCGCGCGGCGAATCGTCGCGCCGGCCGATCGCGCCCGTGGCCGAAACCGATTACAAAGCGACGCTGAAACTGCCGAAGACCGACTTCCCGATGAAGGCGAATCTGCCGAAGCGGGAGCCGGAGACGCTCAAGCGCTGGAACGAGACGAATCTGTACACGCGAATCCTTGAGGCGCGCGCCGACGCGCCCGTCTGGATCCTGCACGACGGGCCGCCCTACGCCAACGGCCGGGTGCATATGGGCACGGCGCTGAACAAGGCGCTCAAGGATTTCGTCGTGCGCTCGCGCTCGATGATGGGCTTCCGGACGCCGTACGTTCCCGGATGGGACTGTCACGGGATGCCGATCGAGTTCAAGGTCTCGCGTGATCTGGGCGAGCGGGCGCGCACGCTCTCCAAGCTCGAATTGCGCCGGCTATGCCGCAACGAGGCCGACAAGTGGATTGAGATTCAGCGCGCGGATTTCATGCGGCTCGGATGTATCGGCGACTGGTATCGGCCGTATATCACGATGGATCCGGAGTATGACGCGGCCGAAATCGGCGTGTTGCGGAATCTGACCGCGGGCGGTTACGTCTATCGCGGCCTGCGCCCGGTCCATTGGTGTTTTTTCGATCGCACGGCGCTGGCCGAGGCGGAGGTCGAATACCGCGAGCATGTCTCGCCGTCGATCTATGTCGCGTTCGCGTTCAACGCCGCGACCGGCGACGCGGCGACGCTGGCGGCGGATCCGGGCGAGGGCGCGGAGCTGGAACAGGCGCGGCGGGCGGGCCGGATGTTCGCGGTGATCTGGACGACCACGCCATGGACGCTGCCGGCCAATCTCGGCATCAGCCTGAACCCGACGTTCGAGTACGTCGCGCTCAAAGTCGGCGATAAATACTACGTTGTCGCCGAGCGGCTGGCCGACGCGGTCGCAAAGGAATGCGGACTCGCCGTCGAAAAGACGATCATGCTCGATTCAGCCGCGCTGCGCGCGCGCGACGGGCGCGACATTTTTCGCCATCCGTTGGCGCCGCGCGACGTGAAGCTGATGTACGGCGATCACGTCACGGCGGAAGCGGGTACCGGCCTCGTGCATACCGCGCCCGGACACGGCTACGAAGACTTCGTGGTCGGAAATCAATACGGGCTGAAGCCGTTCACTCCGGTCGATCGGGGCGGGACGTTTACGGCCGAAGCGGGCGAATGGGCGGGGCAAAACGTCTTCGCCGCGAACCCGGCGATCGTCGCGAAGCTGAGAGAAATCGGCGCGCTGCTCCATACGCACGACTACGCGCACAGCTATCCGCATTGCTGGCGATGCAAGAATCCGCTGATTTTCCTCGCCGCCGAGCAATGGTTCCTGCGGATCGACCATAACGGGCTGCGCGAGCGGGTAATCGCCGAGATCGACGCGGTGAAATGGATTCCGGCGTGGTCGCGCGACCGGATTCGCAACATGACCGAGACGCGGCCGGACTGGTGTCTGTCGCGCCAGCGGGCGTGGGGCGTGCCGATTCCGGCGCTGAAGTGCGCGGGATGCGGCGACGTCGGGCTATACGACGAAGTGATGCGCGCGGCGGAGGAGATTTTCGCGCGCGAAGGCTCCGACGCATGGTTCGAGCGGCCGGTGGGCGATTTCGTTGCGCCGTCGGTCAGATGCGCGCGATGCGGCGGCGGCGATTTCAGCAAGGAAGAGGACGTGCTCGACGTCTGGTTCGATTCGGGATCGTCGCAGGCCGCCGTGCTCGGCAAACGGCCCGAACTGTCGTGGCCGGCGGACGCCTATCTGGAGGCGGTCGAGCAGGCGCGCGGATGGTTCGGCTCGTCGCTGACCTGCGCGGTCGCCGAGCGCGGCCATGCGCCCTTTCGCAGCGTGATCAGCCACGGCCTGACGGTCGACGAGCAGGGGCGCAAGATGTCGAAGTCGCTGGGCAATTCGGAGGACGCGATTGACGCGATCAACCGGATGGGCGCGGACGTGCTGCGGCTGGTCTATGCGTCGCTGGATTACACCAGCGAGCTCGCGCTCGGAAAAACGATTTACGCGGCGGTGGCGGAATCCTACCGCAAGATTCGTAACACCTGCCGCTACCTGCTCGGAAATCTCAGCGACTTCGATCCGGCGCGCGATCTGCTCGAACCGGCGGCGATGCTCGAATTCGACCGCTATATTCTGGCGCGGCTGGAGCGGCTCAAGGCCGACGTGCTGAAAGCGTTCGAGGGGTATGATTTTCAGGCGGTGTATCACGCGATGCTGAATTTCGTCGTGGTCGAGCTGAGTTCGCTGCATATCGATGTCGCGCGCGACCGGCTCTATTGCGACGCGGAAAATTCGCGCGAGCGGCGTTCGGCGCAGACCGCGTTGTATCTGACGCTCGACGCGCTGGTGCGGATGCTGGCGCCGCTGATTCCGTATACGGCGGACGAGATCTATTCGCATATTCCGGGACGCGCCGCCGACAGCGTGCATCTGCTGACGCTGGCTCCTCCCGACGATCGTTTCGCCGACGCGGAATTGGAGGCGCGATGGGGCCGGCTGCTGGCCGTGCGCGGCGAGGCGCTCAAGGTGCTCGAGACGATGCGGCAGGCGGGTGAAATCGGCGCGCCGCTGGAGGCGCGGGTCGAGCTCGGAACAGCGGCCGAGGACCGCGCGCTGGCGGCGATGCTGGATGAATATCGCGATCAATTGAAGGATCTGTTCATCGTTTCGGAGGTTGCGATTCTCTCCGCAAGCGCCGCGTCCACGCTCAAGGCGCAGGCGGACGGCGCGGAGAATTTTCGTGCGGACGGTCGTTTCGGGCGGCTTGCGGCGAATCCGCCGATGGTCGTGGTCGGACGCAAGGCGCCGGGGCGGAAGTGTCCGCGATGCTGGAAATATTTCGAAGGCGAGGGCGAACTCGATGAACGCTGCCGGGCGGTCGTCGGCGGCTGAGGCGATGGCGTCAGTTCCAATCGCGTCCGACGGCGCCGCCGCCGCGAAAACGGCCGGACGGCGCTGGCTCTGGCCGATGATTGTGCTGGTCACGGCGCCGATCGTGCTGATCGATCAGCTCAGCAAGCTTTATGTCAGTTCGCATTTCCGGCTCGATCAATCGTTGCCGCTGATTCCCGACTGGATCGATCTGACCTACACGCAGAATCCGGGCGCGGCGTTCAGCCTGTTCGCGACGATGCCGCAATGGTTCCGGCATGCGTTTTTCGTCGCGCTTTCGGCCGCCGCGATCGTCGTGCTGGCGGTCCTGATGGCGCGGCGGACGACGCCGGCGCGGATGGCGGCGGCGTTCGCGCTGGTGCTGGGCGGCACGATCGGCAATCTGATCGATCGATTGGCGCGCGGGCTGGTCACCGACTTTATCTATTTCCATCACGGAAGCTTCAGCTACCCGGTGTTCAACGTCGCGGACTCGGCGATTACGGCCGGGGTCGCGATGATCCTGATTTTTTCGTGGCTCGACGATCGCGCGGCGGCGCGGACGGCCGGCGGCGGGCCGGAGCGGAATTGACGGCGCGGCCCGGTCGCGATTAGCGTAACGAATCACGCGCGGCCCGGCCGGCGAGGACGCCGGCCGGCAAATTCGCGCGGCAGGGAGCGAAGCGGCGATGAAAACGATCAATACCGTCACCGGCACGGTGAGCACGGACAAGCTCGGCGTTACGCTGATGCATGAGCATCTGCTGATTGGCTGGGCGGGATGGGAGCTGGATTGCACGGCGCCCCGCTTCGATCGCAAGACCGCGCTCAGGCAGGCGACCGAGCGGCTCAAGGAGCTGAAGGACCTGGGGCTGAGCACGTTCGTCGATCCCTGTCCCAACGATATCGGCCGCGACGTCGTGTTCATGGCGGAAGTCGCGGCGGCCAGCGGAATCAACGTGATTTGCGCGACCGGGCTGTACAAGGAAGAGCTCGGGAATACGCCGTATTTCAAGCAGCGGTCGGTCGAGGAGATCACGGACGTGTACGCGGCCGAGCTGACCAAAGGAATCGGCGAGACCGGGATCAAGGCCGGAATTATCAAGTGCGCGACCGGCAAGGACCGGATCACCGAGTACGAGGAGAAGTGCCTGCGCGCGGCGGCGCGGGCGTCAAAGCGCACCGGCGCGCCGATCACGACGCATACCGATGAAGGCACGATGGGGCGCGAGCAGCTCGATATTTTCGCGTCGGAGGGGGTCGATTTCGGCCGCGTGGTGATCGGCCATAGCTGCGGCTCCTCCGACCTGCGCTACCATACGGACATGCTCGATCGGGGCTGTTACCTGGGCTTCGACCGCTTCGGGCTGGATTTTCTCCATCCCGACCGGCTGCGGATGGCGGCGCTGATCGGATTGGTGGGAGTTGGTTTCGAAAGGCAACTGGTGCTGTCGCACGATTCGGTCGCCTGCTGGCTGGGCAAGGGGCTGCCGGACATGGACGAAAAGACGCGCAAGCTGATCGAGAACTGGAATCCGACGCACATCTTCAAGCATATCGTGCCGGCGCTGAAAGAGGCGGGGGTGCCGCAGCGCAAGATCGACGCGATGCTGATGGAGAATCCGCGGCGCTATTTCGAGAGCTGAGCGGAAGGAAATTCGCGCGCGATTGGAACGGGGAGGGCGTTGTGGCTCTCCCCGTATTTTTTTGCGCGCGGCGCGGCCCGGTCAGGCCAGCGCGGCGATAATTTCGTCGAAGCCCAACTCGCGCGTGAAAGCGTGGCCGAGCCGATCGATCAGGACGAATTCGACGCCGGCGCCGGCGCGTTTCTTGTCGAGCTTGAGGGCGCGATCGAACTCCGCGCCACGCCATCCGGCGGGTAGTCGCGTGGCCAGGCCGGCGGCTTCGATCAGGCCAAGCAGGCGCGTGGCGTCGGGGGCGGGCAGGTTCGCGCAGGCGCGCGAGAGGGCGGTCGCAGCGCCCATCCCGATCGCGACCGCCTCGCCGTGCAGGAGGCTGCCGTAACCGGCCGAGGCCTCGAGCGCGTGGCCGATGGTATGGCCGAAGTTGAGGATTTTGCGCAGGCCGCCTTCGCGCTCGTCGCTCTGGACGACAAACGCCTTATGCCGCAGCGAACGTTCGACGATTTCGGCCAGCGTCGCGGGTTCGCGGCGGAGAATCGCGGGCATCGCGGCTTCCAGCGCCGCGACCATCGGCGCGTCCATGATCGCGCCGTACTTGATCGCCTCGGCGAGGCCCTCGCGAAATTCGCGCTCGGGCAGCGTCGCCAGGGTGGCGACGTCGGCGACGACGAGACGCGGCTGATGGAACGCGCCGATCAGGTTCTTGGCCGAGGGATGATTGATTCCGGTCTTGCCGCCGAGCGCGGAATCGACCTGCGCGACGAGCGTGGTGGGAATCTGCGCGACCGCGATTCCGCGCATCCAGGTGGCGGCGGCGAAGCCCGCGAGATCGCCGACCACGCCGCCGCCCAAAGCGAAGATCGCGCTTGAGCGATCGAGGCCGGCGTCGGCGAGGCGATCATAGACCGTGGCGAGCGTGGCCAGGGATTTGCTCGCTTCGCCCGCCGCGACGACGACGATCGCGGGGTCGAAGCCGGCGGCGCGCAACGCGCGCGCGGCGCGGTCGCCGTACAGCGGCGCGACGTTGGAATCGGTGACGAGGGCGGCGCGCGCCGGTTTCAGTCCGGCGGCGCGCGCGAGCTCGCCGAGCCGATCGAGCGCGCCGGCGGCCACGTGCACCGGATGCGCGTTGGCGGCAAGCTCTACGATAAAGTCGCCCATGATTTGCGTCCGTATGTGGCGAAGGCCGCGACAATCGCCGCGGCGGTCTGGTCAATCGTGAGGTCGGAGGCGTCGAGCGAAAGCGGCGCGCGGGCGTACGCTTCGCGGCGCGCCGCGATTAGTTCCGCGATCCGTTCGGGGAGCGGCTTGCCGCCCGCCGTAAGCATCGGGCGCGACGCGGCGGCGGGACCGATCCGGCGCGCGATCACCTCGGGCCGGGCGGTCAGGCAGACGATTACGCCGATCCGGCTCAGCGCCGCGAAGTTGCGCGGATCGACGATCGCGCCGCCGCCGGTCGCGATTACCGCCGGCAGCGGCTTGCCGCATTGCGGGCATCGCCGGCGTTCTCCGGCGATATCCGCGATCAGTTCGCGTTCGAGCGTCCGGAAATGAGCCTCGCCATGCGCGCGGAAAATCTCCGCGATCGGCCGGCCGGCGCGCGCCGTGATAATCGCGTCGCAATCGATCAGGCGCCAGCCGAGGATCTGCGCGCAGGCGCGCGCGGCCACGCTTTTACCGGTGGCCATGAAGCCGGTCAGAATCAGCTTCGGCGCCATCGCGGGAGCGCTCCGTTCAGTAGTCGCGGAGCTGTTCGAGATAGCCGCGATAGTTGCGGGTGATTTCGACGCGCGAATCGCCGCCGAATTTCTCCAGGAACGCGCGCGCCAGCTCGAAGGCGACGACCGTCTCCGCAATCACCGCCGCCGCCGGAATCGCGCATACGTCGGAGCGTTCGATCGCGCCGACCGCCTCGGCCTTGGTCTTCAAATCGACCGACTTCAGCGGACGCATCAGGGTCGACAGCGGCTTGAAGGCGACG
>JAJXYM010000391.1 GCA_021780585.1 Deltaproteobacteria bacterium | reverse complement strand
GCTTCCCTCCCGGGCTGATCGGCGCGATTCAATTTCACCCGCGCGCGGCCGATCCACGCGCCAGATCGGCCGCGCCTTCGATCCGGCGCGGCCGCGTCATATCACTGCGCGAATCATCCGTTCATACGCACTTGAAAATCATATGTTCGGGTCGCGCGCCGCTGAGTATATCAATTGAGGTTTCATATCCTGGCGCAATGTGCTTGAATGCGCATCCTGCGGAGACGTGATTGCGCCATGACGGAACCGACGATTATCTGTCCCAATTGCAAAACTGAAATACGGCTTACCGAATCGCTTGCGCAACCGCTGATCGAGGCGACGCGCCGCGAATACGAGCAACGCCTGTCCGAAAAAGACGCGGCGATGGCGAAGCGCGAAACCGTCATCCGTGAGCGGGAGGAAGCGCTGCTCAAGGCGAAGGAATCCGTCGATAATGAAATCGCGTCCCGACTGAAACAGGAACGCGCGAAAATCGAAAAGGAAGAAGCCGCCAAGGCCAGACAGGTGCTTGGCGCCGACCTTGACTCCAAGGGTAGGGAGATCGCGCAACTGCAGGCGGTTTTGAAACAGCGCGACGACAAACTCCAGGAGGCGCAGCGGGAACAGGCTAATCTGTTACGCAAACAACGCGAGCTCGACGAGGCGAAACGCGAGCTCGAATTGACGGTCGAAAAGCGCGTGCAAGCTGAGCTGTCGGCAACCCGCGACAAGGCGCGCAAGGAAGCCGAGGATGAGTTGAAACTTAAGGTCGCCGAAAAAGAACAGACTATCGTCTCGATGCAGAAACAGATCGAGGAACTGAGACGCAAGGCCGAGCAGGGTTCCCAGCAGCTTCAGGGCGAAGTGCAGGAGCTCGAACTCGAGACGATATTGAGCGCACGCTTCCCCGCCGACACGATTGCGCCGGTGCCCAAGGGCGAGCACGGCGGCGACGTGGTGCATCGGATAGTCGGGCCGCTCGGCCAGGCCTGCGGCGTCATCCTTTGGGAATCGAAGCGCACCAGGAACTGGAGCAATGGCTGGCTGGCGAAGCTACGGGAAGATCAGCGCGACGCGAAGGCTGATCTGGCGGTTATCGTCAGCCGCGCGTTGCCGAAAGAGGTCGAGAGCTTCGATTACGTGGACGGCGTCTGGGTGGCCCATCCGACCGTCGCGATACCGGTCGCGCTCAGTTTGCGGCAATCCCTGATCGAAGTTGCCGCCGCGCGTCAGGCGGCTGACGGCCAGCAGACCAAGATGGACCTCGTCTACAAGTATTTGACCGGAACCCGTTTTCGCCAGCGCGTGCAGGCGATCGTCGAGGCGTTTTCCTCGTTGCAGAAAGATCTTGCCCAGGAAAAAAAGGTCATCACGAAGCAATGGGCAAAGCGTGAGCAGGAGATCGATCGCGCGATCGGGGCGACCGCCGGGATGTACGGGGATTTGCAGGGTATCGCGGGCAAAAACCTTCAGGAAATCGAGGGCTTGAGCCTGCCCGCGCTGACCGACGGCCGGGAGGAATAAGCGCGAATCCAAAAGTCCCGCGCCGGCCGCGCCGCGCGCCCGGCGGGCTGATTCAACCCGCGATTACCCGGCCGAACCAGGTCACCGCGATACCGGCGAACAGCGCGACCAGCGGCCAGAGCGGATGCGGCAGAGAATCGGCGTCGTTGAAGCGCCGGATCTGCGGCAGCACGTCGGAAGTCGCGACGGCGAGGAAGGTTCCCGCCGAAAGCGCGATTGAGACGGCGATCACCATATCGTCGGCATGGCGCAGGAAGACCCACGTGACGATCGCGCCGAGCGGAGTCGAGCAGGCGAACACCAGCATCGCGAGCACGATCGAGCGGCGCTCCCAGCGGTCGAGCAGGAGCAGGCTCGCCAGCGCGAAAGCGTCGGGAATCTTGTGGAAAATCACCGCCAGCAGCACCACTCCCCCCAGCTCCGGACGCTGATAGCTCGAACTCAGCGCGAGGCCGTCGAGCAGGCTGTGAAACGACAGGCCCAGATAGGCGGTCAGCCCCAGATGGATATGATGGGCGTGGCCGTGCTCGCCCGCGTGCTCAGGATAGGGATGGACCAGCACGAAGCGTTCGAGCATGAAGATGGTCAGGAAGCCGGCGATTAGCGGCCATCCGAGCGCGTCGCGCAGGATCGGCGCGCTTTCGGGAATCATGTCGAAGAAGGTGGCGCCGAGCAGCACGCCGCCCGAGAAACTGACCGGAATCAGCAGGCTGCGGCGTGACCAGTCGCCAATCAACGGAGTCAGACCGCCGGCTAACGAACATAGGACGATCAGGACGAGGTAGAAGAAGAAACCGGCGTTCATCGGGAAACAGCTTGGGTAGCATAGCGGATGCGGCGCAACAAGGCGCGCCGTCCGCGATCGGCCGGTCCGGCGCCCGCCGCGCGCGCAGTCGGCGCGGGATCGAATAATTGCGCGCGCGGGAGACATTTGTTATCTTTGTGCATGGCGCACCGGATCGAAATCCGGCTTACATTCCAGCCGTCTCAACAGGCCCGCGGGGAACCCGTGGGCTTTGTCGTATCAGGTGATTGATCATGCCGCATCAGGAGCTTCGTGAAGGACTCACGTTTGAGGACGTGCTCTTGCTGCCGCGGTTCTCCGACCTGCTGCCCTCGAACTGCGACGTCTCGACCGCGCTGAGCAAACGGATTCGCTTGCGGATTCCGCTGGTCTCGAGTCCGATGGACACGGTGACGGAATCGCGCACGGCGATCGCGATCGCCCAGCTCGGCGGCCTCGGTTTTATCCATCGCAATCTTCCGATCGATCGGCAGGCGGCCGAAGTAGCGGCGGTCAAGAAGTTCGAAAGCGGCATGATCGCCGATCCCGTCACGGTCCATCCGGAACAGCCGATCGGCGACGCGCTCGCGATCATGGAGCGGCACGGCATCTCCGGATTGCCGGTGGTGGCGGAAGGCCGCCTGGTCGGCATCCTGACGAATCGCGACCTGCGCTTCGAGCGCCGGCCCGATCGGCCGGTGCGCGAAGTGATGACGCGCAAGGTGATCACCGCCCGCCCCGGCATCAGCGTGGACGCGGCCAAGGAAATCCTCCAGGCCCATCGGATTGAAAAACTGCCGCTGATCGACGAGCACGACCGGCTATGCGGCCTGATCACCGTCAAGGATATGGACAAGGCGACGCGCCATCCCTATTCCAGCAAGGACGCGATGGGCCGCCTGCGCGTCGGCGCGGCGATCGGCGTCGGACCCGAGCGGGCCGAACGCGCCGCCGCCTTGCGCCGCGCGGGGGCCGACGTGCTCTGCGTCGATACCGCGCACGGCCATTCGCAGAACGTGATCGACGCGGTGCGCGCGACCAAGAGCGAATGCCCCGAACTCGACGTGATCGCCGGCAGCGTCGCCACCACCGAGGGCGCCAAGGCGCTGATCGACGCGGGCGCTGACGCGCTCCGGGTCGGGATGGGCCCGGGATCGATCTGCACCACGCGGGTGGTTTCGGGCGTCGGCGTGCCGCAGATCACCGCGATCATGGATTGCGTCGCGGTGGGCGAGCCGCTCGGCGTGCCGATTATCGCCGACGGCGGTATCCGCTTTTCCGGCGATATCACCAAGGCGCTCGCGGCGGGCGCCGCCAGCGTGATGATCGGTTCGCTGTTCGCCGGCACCGAGGAAAGTCCCGGCGAAACGATTCTCTATCAGGGCCGCACCTACAAACTGTATCGCGGGATGGGCTCGCTCGGCGCGATGAGCGAGCGGGTGCGCGACCGCTACGGCCAGCACGACGTGACCGACGCCGGCAAGCTGGTGCCCGAGGGCATCGAGGGGCGCGTGCCGCATCGCGGCGCCCTGGCTTCGAATATCGAGCAGATGGTCGGCGGGCTGCAGGCCGGGATGGGCTATATCGGCGCGGCGAACCTGACGGAATTGCGCCGGCGCGCCCGCTTTATCCGGGTCAGCGACGCCGGCCAGCGCGAAAGCCACGTCCACGACGTCTTTATCACCAAGGAAGCGCCGAACTATCGCCAATAAGCGCGCCGGCCAGCGCGACCCGGCGGAGCGCGCTGCCGCCGGCGCTCGAACGCCGCGCTCCGCCGTGGCAGAATCGTCGCGATTCGTGAACAGCTCCGCGCGGCTTTCAGCGCGCGGCGGCGGAGGCGGAAGCGGACGATGAGGCGCAGCGGCAAAATCCGCGTCGGCGTGTTGTTTGGAGGCCGTTCCGGCGAGCACCAGATCTCGCTGCGTTCGGCGCTGACGGTAATCGGCGCGATGGACCCGCGGCGCTACGAGATCGTGCCGATCAGCATCGACCGCGACGGCC
>JAJXYM010000073.1 GCA_021780585.1 Deltaproteobacteria bacterium | reverse complement strand
ACTGCCCGCAGGTCGGCCTCGCTCAGTTCCAGATTGCGCGTCGCCGCCGTGACGGCGGCCCGCGACGCGGCCAGCGCGAAATAGCCGCGCTCGATCGCGAAGACGACCCGTTGCAGCTCGCGGTTGAAGCGGAAATTCGCGGCGGCCAAAGCGTCGCGCGCGGCGTCCGCGTTGGCGCGGCGCCGTCCGAAGTCCATCAGCGCGTAGGTCAGCGCGATCGTCGGGTCGGCCTGCCATTGCTTGAGCGCGACGATCTGTCCGGGGAACGGGAAGGGCGTGCGCTGATAACCGGCGTCGAATTCGCTCGTGACGAGAGGATAGTAGGGCGCTCGCGCGGCGCCATAGCGGGCGGCGGCCGCGCGCGCGGCTTCCCAGGCGCGATGGGTGTCAGGATTGTTCGCGAGGCCGAGATCGATCAGCGCGGCGAGGTCGTAGCGCGGCGCCGAAGGCGATGTCGCGCTGGCCGGATCGTTCGCGGCGCTCGGCGCCGTCGCGGCGGGATCTTCGTCGGCGGCGCTCGTCGCGACCGGCGCGAGGACGGTTTCAGCGGGCGCCGCGGTCGGCGCGGTCGCGGCGCCGTTAGCGAACGGCGCCGACTGGCGGAGCGGGGGCGTCAGATAGTTTGACGGCGCGGTGGGCGACCACGGCCGCGCCGCGCTGGCGGGCGCATAACGATAGGGCTGGATTTCCGGCTGATCGCCAACCTGTGCGCATCCGGTCGCGAATGCGATCGCGCATGCGATCGCGATTGTTCGCGGCGCGCGACCGCGCGCACTGCCGCGACGAATGGAGCTCCTGACGGCCTGATTGCGCATCGCGAATCGGTTCCTCCGCGCGGCGATGCGGTGTGGTCCGCGCCGTCCCGCGAGGTCGATCTAATTGGATTGCCGCCCCTCCCGCCAGCCACCTTGAGCGGCTGAATCGTTCGCATGCCGCGTCAGGCGCCGGGAGACGCCATGATTGGCTCGGCCGGCGATTATTTGGCGGGCGGATAACCCGGCGTCAGCGGAATAAATTCTCCCTTGAGCGTCGTTGGATATATGGCCGAGGGGTTGGCGGCGCTCAGCCAGCCTTTGGCCTGCGTCGCGACGTTGCGATCCGGATCGTGGCTCAGGGTTTTCAGATATTCCTCCGCTTGGCCGGTTCCGATGTCGGCGAACATGTCGGCGGCGAAGGAGCGGTCGAGGGGATTGTCGCTGTTGGCCCATTTGATCGCGTCGCCCATCCCGGCGTCGCGCGAAATCCCCAGGAAACGCTCGAGCTTGGCCGCCTCGGCCTTGTCGCAATCAAGTCCCCTCCGGTCCTCCCCTAACGTGGCGGGCGGCTGCGAGGCTGGCGATGGACCGGGTATCAATCCGACTCCGGCTGGCATTGCGCCATTTGACTGAGACTCGAAAGTTGGAGTGGGAAGCGCGTTCTCGACGGGAGCTGCGCCGGCCGCGGCCTGCTCCTTTTGCGCTTGCGCCGCCGCGATCTGCTTTTGTAACGAGGCGAGTTGCTGTTGATAATAATTTCTGAACTGGCGGCTCACGTCGCCATAGCCGTCGCCGGTCCATGCGTAGATCACCGGCCACGTCGCTTCGCAGTGATCGATCGAGCCGCCGCCGGCGAAATGCCCGTCCACAATCACTTCGTAATGTCCGTCGCCGTTGAGATCTTTGACGCCGTCGAAATATACCCCCGGTCCATTGGATGCGACCTCAAAATCTTCGAAGCCGCCTGGGACTTTGTCGAAAATATCAACAAGGTTGTAGTCGGATGTACCACCGTTGGAGTAAGAAACAACTAACGAGAGATGACCGTTATGTCGAAGATCAGCGAACTTAAATGAGCATAATCCGCCGACGTTTGGACCAAGGCCCCCCCACAAGCTATTTATAAAATTCCAGACAACCTGTTCTGGCTCGCCGTTTAGCGTTTCAGCCTGCTTCACGGACCAATCGGCGGACGCAATATCGGGATGCGGCGCGGTCGATTGAGCGCTCGCCGGCGAGATGCACAGGAAAATCAGCAATCCTGCCGCAATAACAGTTGGCTTTTTCATAGACGTGGGCCGTGCGCATTGTACCACAACGCGCACGGCCCGGGCTGTCGGCCCGAACGGAAAGAACCGGCGCCGCCTCGCGACGCCGATCTAATTGGATTGCCGCCCCTCCCGCCACTCACTTGACGCGATAGCCGTGGCCGAAAGGTTGCCTCCATTGCAGCCATTATGACTTGATTTTGGTGCGTGGGACGTGGAGATTTGCGGAAAATATGCGGTACGAAGTTCAGACAAGGCTGATCAAAGAGGCGTTGGCGGCGATCGAGGCGGGACGGCCGCCGCTGGCAGAGTCGTTTACGCGCAACGATCCCGCTGTCTACACGTCGCGCGAATGGGCGGCGCGCGAGCAAAAGACGCTGTTTCATGAGTATCCGATCGTCGCCGGTTTCAGCTCGCAAATCCGCAGTCCCGGCGACTATATCACCGACGAACTCGGGCCGACGCCAATTCTGGTCGTGCGCAACGAACAGGGCGAGCTGCGCGCCTTCGCCAACATCTGCCGCCATCGCGGTTCGCGACTCGCCCACGGATGCGGCCGGGCGGGTGCGCGTTTCGTCTGTCCGTATCATGCATGGAGCTACGATACGGACGGCCGACTGCGCGCGATTCCCGACGATTACGGCTTCGCCGGGCTGGATCGCGTCTCCCATAGTCTGATTCGTTTCCCGGTCGCGGAGCGTTACGGGATGGTCTGGGTGGCGCCGCGCGCGGAGGCCGGATGCGACATCGACGCCCATCTGGGAGGACTCGGCGCCGATCTCGAGACCTACGGACTCGAGCATTTCGAACTGCGCGAACGTCGCGTGGTGCGCCGCCGGATGAACTGGAAGCTGGTCAGTGACACCTTCTGGGAAGCCTACCATATCAAGTTTCTCCATCGCACGACGATCGCGCCGATTTTCGTGCGCAATCTGGCGCTGTTCGAGCCGTTCGGCCTATGCCATCGGCTGATCGGAATCCGCGCGTCGATCGAGAAGCTGCGCGGCGTCGCGCCCGAACGATGGGACCTGCTGCCGCATGCGACCATACTGATGAATCTGTTTCCGAATACCGTGTTCGTGATGCAGAGCGATCACGCGGAGGCGTATCGGATCTTTCCCGCACCGGATAATCCGGCCGAGTCGATTACTGAAATCAACGTGCTCGGACCCGCAGGTGCGGTCGCCGACCGCTACGATCGCCGATGGGGCGTCGCGGGCGGTCCCGGATGGGACAAGGTGATGGAATTGCTGGTCGGAGTGGTCGAGCAGGACTTCGAGATCGGCGAGACGATTCAGCGCAATTTCGCGTCGGGCGCGGCCAGTGGCGTGGTCTACGGACGCTACGAGCCGGCGCTCGAGCATTTCCACGAATCGATTCGCGTGGCGCTCGGCGAATAGCAACTGGAGCCTCGCGCGCGGCTACAATCAGCGAAAGACGCCGGGACGCGGCGATTCCATCGGGAAGTGATTGTTGCGGTAATCGACCGGCGCGCCGATTATGACGAAGCTGGGGGTTTCCCGGACGTGACGCAGTATGACGAGTAATTCGTCTCCGCTTTGATCGTCAGGCCGATAGCGCATAAGGCTTGCGCATAGCGCACCAGATCGATTGGACCGAACTCGAATTCGGATCGGTGCGCGGCGGACGCGACGGGAGGCGGGATTGCGGGACGCGTCCCGCGGCTGCGAAAAATCATAGAGCGTAGTCAACCGGCGAATAGGTAGTGACTTCGATCTTATATCCTTCTAATTCGCGGGGCGCCTTTTTGCGAGCCTCCTTTATATCGTGTTCATTGTTGACCTGAATGTTAATCACCAGGCGGTGATCGGAATAGGCCAGGACGACTCCATGAACATTTGGAAGCGTGATCATTTCAGCGAGATGGCGAATTCTCACATTTTCCGCCGCCAGTTGCTCAGCATTATAAATGGCGGTTCCGACCAGGGCGGCGTTGGCGGTTTGTGACTTTCCGGAATCCTCAATGGTAATTCCAAGATGGCCGCGACTGACGCCGGAATGTTCGGGGCAGAACCGCATGTGCTCGAAACAAGCCCCACCGGGTGGGAGACGATCGGGGCAGAAGGCGGATGCGCCCCTGTGCCCGGGAGGGCTGGTGAGGCAGCCCATCGAGTACGCGCCGGCCTGATCGAGCGTGAAGCCCGGTCCTTCAAGCGCCACCTTTACGAGTATGGTGGAGGCTGACCTATTCATAACAACCAGAGCGCGGTCGCATTCAGAGCAACCCTGGAATCGGGCGCTATCGCACGACACGCGGGCA
>JAJXYM010000214.1 GCA_021780585.1 Deltaproteobacteria bacterium | reverse complement strand
TGGCCGCCCTCCCGCGGCACGACGCCGCGCCGGTCCGCTTTCTCAGCACCGGCCGGATGCTCCATTGGAAAGGCTTTTACCTCGGGATCGAGGCGTTCGCGCGCGCCGCCCGCGAACTCGGCGAGGCCGAGTATGTCCTCGTCGGCGACGGTCCCGAACGGCGCAAGCTGGAGCGTCTGGCGGCGCGGCTGGGCGTCGCCGGGCAGGTCGCGTTTCGCGGCGTCGTACCGCGCGCCGAGGCCTTGCGCGAACTCGCGCGCAGCGACGTCGTGGCTCATCCGAGCCTGCATGACTCGAGCGGATGGGTGACGATCGAGGCGATGGCGGCGGGACGGCCGGTGGTCTGTCTCGATTGCGGCGGTCCGGGGGCGCAGGTCAGCGCGGACGCGGGAATCAAAGTCCCGGTCGATACGCCGCAAGGCGCGATCGCGGGGGTCGCGGCGGCGATGGTCCGGCTGGGCCGCGACGCCGAGTTGCGCCGGCGGATGGGCGACGCGGGGCGGCGCCGGGTCGCCGAACATTTCCGCTCGGACCATCGCGCGGACCTGCTCGCCGCGATCTATGATGAAGTGCTCGCGCGCCGGCGCGGCGAACTCGGTCACGCCGCCGCGCCAGCCGCCGGGGCGCGCCGGTAAGGAGGAGCTTGCGACCATGCTAACGCGGCTGAGCCGACTCGAACTGTCGTTGATCGCCCTTTTCGCCCTGGTCGCGGGCGGCACTTGCGCGCTCGGCCTGTTCGGGATCGCGACGCTGTTCGTCCTGGTCCTCGGCGTGATTGGCCTCTGGCTAATCTTCGAGCGTCCCGAGATCGCGCTGGAGGCCTGCTTTTTCCTGCTTTTCATCGCGCAGATAAAGTTCCGCTCGCGCGACGCGACGGCGGCGCTCTCCGGCAATATCGACAGCCAGATCGCTTTCGAACTCGCGATCTACGGGCTGGTCGGCCTGATTTCGCTGGTCAATTTCATCCAAATCCTGACGGAGCGGCTGCGGCCGAGCCGCAACGAGTCGCTGTTGCTCTGCTACGTCGCGCTGGCGGGACTTTCGGCGTTCTGGTCGACGGCGCCGAAGATTACGATCGTGCGCACCGTCGAGCTCGCAATTCTCTATCTCTTCACCTTCAGCGCGGTGCGGCGGCTGGGACCGCGCGGCACGGTTATGACAATCGGCAAGACGCTGGTCTTGTCCGTGGTCTTTTTCGCCGGTATGGCGGTGATTTTTCCGTTCGCCAATGGTACGCGGATCTCCCAGCAGTTGGCCGAGTTCTCCCTCGACCGCAGCGCGCGCTTCACCTGGTTCGCGGTGCAGCCGATTACCGCCGGAGCCGAGGCGGCCGGCGGCATCGCCTTCCTCACCTGCTGGGCCATGTATGCGGGCGGATGGCGCCAACGGCTCGCCGCGATTCCCCTCTGGGTCTACACGCTGGCCCTGTTCGCGGTATTGCTGGCGACGCGCGCCCGCGGTCCGCTAATCGCCGCGATGGTTGCGGGATTCGCGCTCCTGCTGCGCCGCTATACCCAGATGCGGATCGTCTCGTGGGCGGTCCTGATGGCGCTGTTGGTAATCGTGCTCGGCGCGATCAACGTGGGCACGAATTTCATGACCGCCGCCTACGACGTAACCAATAACGCCAATCCCGTCATCCAGTTCCTGATGCGCGGCCAGTCGGCGGGCGAATTCCTGTCGCTCACCGGACGCAGCGATCTGTGGAGCGCGGAAGCGTCGCTGTTCCTCGGCAGTCCGATCATCGGCTACGGCTATATCGCGTCGCGCGGGATGCTGCTGGCGGTGATGCCGTGGGCGGGCGAGGCGCATAACGCGCTCGGCGAAACGCTGCTCGACCTCGGCTTGCTCGGCTTCCTCACCCTATGGATACCGCTGATCTGGACGCTCTTCGAAAGTATCTCACGCGCCGATCCGCGTAACCGGAACTGGACCGAGGCCGCGATCATGGCCTTTATCGTGTTCGCCGTAATCGACGGCATCTCCGAAACCGGCATGACCGGAGCGGTGAGCTTCATGCCGATTTTGCTGTTCGGCGCGATGTTCGCGCATCGCGACCCGCCGGCGCGCGTGACGCGTCCGATGCCGTTGCGCGCCGCCCCGGCCGCGCCGCCATACGGAGCCGCCCGTCAGCCCGATTACGCCTTCGCGCGGCATAATGGCTACCTTCATTAGACGCGCGCCGGAAAGCCGGCGCGCGATTTTGCGCAATTGCGGGAGAAGTTTCGCGTGGCCGCCAAAACGCGCTTGAGAATCGGCATCGACGGCCGCAACCTGAAACGTTTCGGCACCGGCTTTATTCGTTACACCGTCGAGTTGTGCCGCGCCCTCGACGCCGCCCTGCCGGAGGCGGAATTTTACGTCTACAGCCCGTTTCCGGTCGAGCTGCCGGTTCGATCCGAACGCTGGATTCCGCGCGTCGATCGCTGGTCGCTCAACGGCAGGATTCGCGGCGCGCTCTGGCTGAAAACCCGCCTCGGCTTCCTCTGCCGCAATGATAACCTCGATTCCTTCTGGGCCACCGTCACCTTCCTGCCGTTCCTGCCCGCCGGCGTGAAGAAAGTCGTGAGCGTTCACGACGTGGTCCATCTGGTGGCCGGCGAGACGATGAGCTTCCGGCTCAATCTGCCGCTCCATCTGTTTTTCGCCCGCGATTGCCGCCGCGCCGACGCGATCCTGACCAATTCGCAGGGCACGGCCGATCGGCTCCTGGCGACGCTCGGATGCCCCACCGCCGGCGTCGTGCGGCCCGCCGTCTCCGAGGATTTCCGGCCGCGCCCGCAAAGCGAAATCGACGCCGTGCGCGCCAAATACAGGCTCGATCGTCCCTATGTCCTGGGCGTCGGCGTCTCGGTGCGGCGCAAGAACGTGATCACGCTGGTCGAGGCGTTCGCCGCGATGAAAGCCGCGGGCGAATTGTGCGATCACGCGCTCGCCCTGGTCGGTCCCGGAATCACCGCCGATCAGCGGCTCAATGATTTGCTCGCGGCGAATCGCGCGCAGATCCGCACGCTCGGCTACGTGCCCGAGGAGGACTTGCCGGCGCTCTACTGCGGCGCCAGCGTCTTCGCGTTTCCCTCGCTCTATGAAGGCTTCGGCATCCCGGCGCTGGAGGCGCGGGCCTGCGGTACGCGGGTGGTGGCGACCGACATGCCGGAACTGCGCGAGGCGGGCGGTCCCGACGCGGTCTATATCGAGCCGACGGTAGCGGACGTGCGCCGCGGCATCCTCGAGGCGCTGTCGCGTCCGGCGCCGCCGCCGCTCGGCGTGAACGATCGGCCGTCATGGCTGAAGAGCGTGCAGCCGCTCGCCTCCGCCCTCGCGACGATGGGTTGAGCGGGCGCGCCGCCGCAAAAGCTGCAGCCTCCTCCGGCTGGCCGATTAGAATCTACGAACGGTGTGGTGAGCCCAGCGGGAGTCGAACCCGCGTTCCCGACGTGAGTGGTGGAAGGAAGCGAATTCGCCAATGTTTGCGGGTGAAAAACTCATCGACGTTGCTGTTCGTCGGCATTCGAGCATCGAGGCGTTCACGCCGATCGAATCCGCGCCACCTGAAGCGAAGAAACGGACACCGTCTCCAGCTCACGGAGGACATCAATCTAAGCGCGATTAGGGAATTGCTTGGACATTCGTCGGCCACAGTCACGATGAAAGTTTTTGGCCACGTCATGTCGGCGATGATGCGCGAGGCCGCGGACAAGATCGAGGCGCTGCTCAGGGGTTGACCCCCGGCCGCATGGCTGTGATTAACTAAGCACCAGCCAGACCGCCGGCGGGGAACGGGAAATGGAAAACTCTACGTATCAGTACATAGGCGCGGGCGTGTACACGATCGCCGAGGCGTCGCGCCTGACAGGTGTTTCGCGCGGCCGTATCCGTCGTTGGATGGGAGGTTATAGATACGGTTCGTCTGACGATAGGCGGACGTCACCGCCTGTGTTCGTAGGGCAGCTCCCCCATTTGGAAGGCTTCATCGCACTCAGCTTTCTTGATTTGATCGAAGTGCGATTCGTCGACGCTTTCCTCAGCCATGGTGTCACTTGGAGAGTTCTCCGGCTCAGTCACGCCCGTGCACGGGAGATTACTGGAACGGGGCATCCTTTCTGCACGCGGGCATTTCGAACGGACGGTAAAAGTGTTTTTACGGAGGTCAGCCGAAATCTGGGGGAATCTGCGATTCTCGACCTCTTTCAAAATCAGTTCGGGTTTATGAGGGTGATTTCACCATATCTAAAGGGGCTTGAGTTCGAGGACCAGGTGGTTACTCGCTGGTGGCCCTTAGGACGCACACAGCCCGTGGTGATTGATGGGACACGGAGCTTCGGACAACCCATCGTTTTCAAAGAGGGCGTTCCCACTGCGGTCTTAAGCAGGGCGTACCTTGTAGAGGACTCCGTCGAGCGCGTTGCGAATTGGTTCGAGGTGGAAAAACGGTCTGTACGCGCAGCAATAAAGTTTGAGTCCCAACTCGCTGCTTGAGATTTCTGCTTGACAACTGTCTCCCGCCGCGCCTCGCGGCAGCGATTGACATTCTCGACGACGGATCGACTGTAAATCATCTGTCGCAAAAGTTTGCCCGGAACACTCCCGATGCGGAGTGGATAACGGAGCTTGGTAAGGAAGGAGGCTGGGTGATCGTGTCGGGCGATCTGCGAATCTCACGAAATAAGGCAGAGCGACGGGCATGGCTCGAATCCGGCCTCACCGCATTCTTCCTGGCTGGTGGCTGGGGACAGCAAAAGCTCTGGTACACAGCGTGGCGACTGATAAAGTGGTGGCCTTTGATCGTTACCCAGGCGGAAAGCATAAGGCCTGGTGCCGGCTTTGTCGTTCCGGTGAGCGGCGACAAGCTTCAGCAACTTTCGCTTCGTTGAAAATTTAATAGGGCAAGCGACACTGATCTTCGCGGCGGAAGATCCCGGGACAGCGTCGTAGCCACCAAGAAACCATTTAGATCCGGTGTCTGTCAAAGCTGGCTGTCGGACAGGACGGCACTAGTGAAAACCCTTGGTGATCCCAGCGGGAGTCGAACCCGCGTTCCCGACGTGAGAGGCCGGTGTCCTAACCACTAGACGATGGGACCCGTCATGCGGGCGCTCCGCCATGCGGCGAAGTTGGCTGAGGAGGGAGGACTCGAACCTCCAATCCCCTGATCCAGAGTCAGGTGCCTTGCCAGTTTGGCCACTCCTCAGCGCAGCCCTCATTTATAGCCGCCCCGCGGCGCGCTTCCAAGAGCCTCTGCGCCCGGCCGCCGCGTCGCGCCGACCCGCGCGTCAGCCTTCCGCGGTCGAATCGCGCAGCGTCTCGGCGTGATGGTTGACCAGCTCGTCGCAGCGCTGTAGCAGCGCCGCGTCCTGGCAATAGCGTTCGATCATGTAGCTGAGCTCGCCGAGATCGTGCACCAGCAAACGCTGGCAGCGCTCGTATTCGTCGCGCTTTTGCAGCGCCCGCAGCAGGCTGCCGACCATGTCTTCGAGTTCGGTCTCCTCGACCTCGACCGCGATCGCCAGCGACCGCTCGATCGTGAATTCACGGTCCGGCTCGGTCATGTAATGCTCGAGCAGATCGCGCAGGCGGGCGATCGATTCGTCGTCGCAGGGAATCGGACTGGGCCGATCGGCCTGGCTCTCGAGTTCGAGCACCGCCAGCACGAGGTCGAGCGCGCCGACATGGCGGGCCTCGTCCCGCGCCATCCCGAACCAGAACTCATGCAGCCTGGGGTCGGCGGCGAAAATCTTGGCGAAGCGCGCGTACAGCGCCATGCTGCGCTTTTCCAGCGCAATCGTCGTCTCGAGCATCGCGCGCGTGGTCGCCACGAGCGGGATATTAACGCCATAATTCGCCGTTCGTAAAGCGCTTTCCCTCGCTCGTGCCGGACACGGCCGATCCGGCCGGAGCCGATCGCGTCGGCGCTGCGCGATCCGTCGTCGCTCGTGCTACAACCCGACGCGGAGCGGCGGCGCTCCCAATCCCGCCGGAGGACTACCCATCATGGCGACGCTCAACACCGTGCTTGGTCCGATCGACGCCAATCAGATTGGCCATACGATGTCGCATGTGCATCTGACGATCGACCTCACCTGCTGGCATATGGCGCCCGAGTCCGGTCCGGAGCGCGGCTTCAGCGAGGGGCGTATCACGATGCGGAATCTGGGCGCGGTGCGGCGCAATGCGATGCGGGTCAAGGACAATCTGGTGCAGGACGATCTCGACCTGGCGATTCGCGAGGCGGCCGACTATCGCGTCGCCGGCGGCCATACGGTGATCAATTGCGACCTGCCCGGAATCGGCCGCGATATTCCCGCGCTCAAGCGGATTTCCCGCGCCGCCGGAATCAACGTCGTCGCCTCCACCGGATGGTACGTGCAGCGGTCGCATCCGCCGGACGTCGCGCGCAAAAGCGTCGAGGAGCTGACCGAAATCATGACCAGGGAGATTACGGTCGGGATCGGCGACAGCGGCGTCAAGGCCGGCAATATCGGTGAAATCGCGCTCAGCGGACGCACGCGGGAGCCGTTCCAGCCCGGGGAGGAAAAAGTCCTGCGCGCGGCGGCGCGAGCGCAGCACGCGACCGGCGTCTCGCTCACCATCCATCCGAATTTCCCCGGCGACCATTGGGACACCTATATCGATCTGCTCGAAACCGAGGGCGCCAATCTCCAGCGATGCTATATGTCGCATCTCGGACTGTATCCGGATCCCGAAGTGTCGAAGCGGATTCTCAAGCGCGGGGTCGGCTTCGTCTCATTCGATCAGCTTGGCCATGAGGAGTTGTTCGGGAATCCGGCCGCGCCCGGTCTCGGCTATTCGACCGACAAGGAGGAGGTGCGATGCGTGCTCGAGCTGCTCAACGCGGGCTACGCGGATCGCGTGCTGCTGTCGGCCGAAGTCGCGATGAAGACCTGCTACAAGGAATTCGGCGGATGGGGCTATGCGCATGTCCACGACAACATCATTCCGTGGCTGCGATCGCTGGGCGCGTCGGGTGAGGATATTGAGATGATTATGGCGGGGAATCCGCGCCGCCTGCACGCCGTGCCGTGACGCGACGGCACGAGCTAATTTCGCGCGACGAAGGAAGGGCGCGGCCAGCCAGACACGCGGCTGAACAGCTACGCCTGAGGATTGGCGTTGGCGGCGATCGCCGGAGCGGCTGAATCGCCCGCGAGCGGCGCGACGCCCGCGCGGTCCGATCGAAACGCCTGCGCCAGTTCGGCGAAGCTCGCCTGAAGGTCGGCGGCCGGATCGAAAGTTCCTGCCAGCTTGAGCAGCAGCGAGCGAAATTCGATCGCCGGCTGCAGCGAGCGCACCACCTGGCCCAGATTCACCTCAAAGGCGTCGGAGAGCAGCGCGAGCTGATACTGCAGTCCGCGCATCGCCTCGAAGCTCTGCGCGAGTTCGGTCAGTTGCGTTTGAAACGCGCGCATCGGCGCGAACATCCGGGCCAGCCGGGCCAACTGATCGCGGAACGCCGCCAGCGGCACGAACGATTTAGCCGCCGCTTGCCCCAGCCGATCGACCGGCTCGAAGGTTCGCGTCAATTCGCTGAAGCGCTCTTCAAACGATTTGATCTGCTCGAACACCTTGGCGACGGCCTGCGCCACCTGGTACTGGTTGTCGGCGTCCATAGGGTTTTCCCCACTGCCCGAAATGGCTCCGGCGCGTTCGGCATAGCGCACCACCGCCTCGCGGATTCCGGCGGCCGGATTCGCGGCGGCGGATTCGGCGTCGATCGGCGGCGCGACCATGGGTTCGTACATCGGCGATTCGCGGTCGGCTCCGGTGGGCGGTTCGGACATCACCCACTCGGCTTCCCTCGCCTCATTGACGCGCTGATTAGCCGCGTAAAGCTCGGCGGAGCTGCGTTTGTATACCGAATTGTTATTCGCCGCGCCTTGCGGGCTCTGCGAAGGTATGAGCAGACGCCGTCTTAGTTCTTCAAGCTTGAGGTTCATCGCCAGCCGTCCCCAGCAGCCAGGTTCGAGCGCAAAGGGATTCAGCAAAGAGCGGTCCAAAGCCTGGTTGGAACGCGTCCCGCGTCCGGCCGCGTCCCACGCTTTCCGGCGCCGTCACAGAGCTGTCGAAAGTGACGGGTCAGAACGCTGCGGGGGCCAGATAAGCACGTTATCGGCGTACCGGCACGGATCCGGTTCTGGCGGCTTCGGTCGGCCGTGACGACTTGGGTCTTAACAACGTAAGAAAAGCAAAAATTGTTGCGATTAAGCCAATAATGTTGCGAAATTGCAACGACCCTCGGCGCCGACAGGGGCGAATCGCACGGTTTGCGGCAGGTTCGGGCCGGCCAATTCGAACGTTCGCGACCTGCGCAATAGGCGACCGAACGTTGGGGCGGCGCGGCCTGAGCAATTTGCGGCGACGGCGAGATTTTGTCGCCGCGCCGCCACCCGATTGCCGGGTTCGTTCCAACTGACCACAAAAAATCCAATAATTTCAACTGTATACGCGATCTCCTCCAGATGGCACGCGGTTCGCTTCAGTGACTCTTCAGCGGTCGCCGGACCCGCTCCAGCGATTCATATGGAGCGGCGGGACGCGACGACCGGAAGCGGCGTATCGCCGCGGGAAGTATCGTGATGAATCGGGTGCGTGAAATCGTTCTTCGCGAGCAGGGTCAACTGCGCACGTTGTTGCTATCATTGCTGGTCTTCGCGATGGCGCTGGCGGCGATGAACCTGCGGCAGCATCGCGACCCAGCAGGACCGGCGGCGGCGCGATCGGGTTTTCACGCCGGCGCGGTATCGGCGCGAGCGCGTCAGCCGGCGGCGGCGAATCCCGAGCTTGCCGCGCTGGCGAATTGAGCCTCGCGCAGCGAGTCTGATTCGCCGCAGGCTGCGCTCCGAGTCCGCTCGTGGCGCCCGCTGCCGCGCAAGTCCGTCGCCCGAGCGACGATTCCTTCGAGATCTCGCCAAACCGTGTTAAGGTATGTTTCCTGTGCCGTTGACTGTAGAACGGCGCATGTTAGTCTGCGCCCTCGGGAAGTAGCGGCGTGACGCCGGCCGAGGCATCGTTCCTGCCATCGCGAGGCGCGCAAGCGACTCCGGGCGGCCCAGCTAGGCGAGCCGCGAACTTGCCGTTAAAAGCGCACTGACCGAATCAAGGAGGCTTCGCCGCCGCGGCCGCGTGAAAATTCGCGACGGCCAATGCGGCGCCGCGAACATACAAAATGGAGGCTGGCGCAACCGCTGCCGCAGCCGCTGACGCCGCGCATCGCCATGCGGGCGAAGCGGCGCTCAAATGGATCGTCGCCGCGTCGGTGATCCTCTGCACCATTCTCGAAGTCCTCGACAGCTCGATCGTCAATGTCGCCCTGCCGCATATGCAGGGCAGTTTCTCGGCCACCGTCGATGAAATCACCTGGGTGGTCACGACCTATCTGGTCGCGGCCGGAATCATGATTCCGACCACCGGATGGATCGCCGGGCAATTCGGGCGCAAACGCTACTTTTTGATTTCGATCGCGACTTTTGTGGCCTCCTCCGCGATGTGCGGGGCGGCGCAATCGCTCAACCAGATGGTCGCGTTCCGCTTCCTGCAGGGCATCGCCGGCGCCGCGCTGCAGCCGCTCTCCCAAGCCATCCTGATGGAGACGTTTCCGCCCAACGAGCAGACGCTGGCGATGGCGGTATGGGGCATCGGCCTGATGGTCGCGCCGATCATGGGGCCGACGGTCGGCGGCTATATCACCGACAACTGGAACTGGCGCTGGAATTTCTATATCAACGTGCCGATCGGAATCGCGGCCGGCTTCATGGTCTCGACCTTCGTGCACGATCCCTCTTACCTGAAGAAACTGAAAGGGCAGGGACGCGCCGACTGGCTCGGAATCGTCTGTCTGGTGCTGTCGCTCGGGCTGGGCGAAATCGTGATGGACCGGGGCGACCGCGCCGATTGGTTCGCCAGCCCTTGGGTATGGTGGTTTTCGATCATCGCGGGCGGCGCCTTCATCATGCTGATTTGGCATGAGTGGAACACGCCGGAGCCGATCGTCCAGGTGCGTATCCTGCGCAATCGCAATTTCAGCGTGCCGACCCTCCTGCTGATCATGATGACCTTCACCGCCTACGGGATGCAGATTCTCAATCCCGTCTTTTTGCAGGACCTGCTCGGCTATACCGCGTCATTGGCCGGGATGGTGATGGCGCCGCGCGGGATGGGCCTGATGGCGGCGATGTTCTTCCTCGGCGGAATCGCCAAGCGCGGTTATGACACGCGGCCGCTCGTGATTCTCGGCTTTATCCTGCTCGGCGTGGCGAGCTGGCGTCTCGGCAGTCTCGATCTGAACATGTCGATGTGGAACTTTATCGGGCCGACCGTGGTTCAGGGCGTCGGGATGGGGCTGATCTTTCCGAATCTTTCGGCCGCCGCGCTCTCCTCGGTATCGCGCGAGCAGATGGGCTTCGCCGCGAGCATCTATTCGATGTCGCGCAATATCGGCGGCTCGATCGGGACGTCGGTGCTGACCACGATGCTGGTGCGGCGCGAGCAGGTCGAACAGAGTCATCTGGTGGAACACGTCTCGGTCTTCGACGCCTGGCGGATGAGCCACGCGGGGGCGGCGATGCCCGGCTCGATGCACTTCAACTACATGGGCCAGATGGTGACCGGGCAGAAACAGGGCTTCGCGATGCTGTACAGCGCGGTGCAGGGCCAGGCGATGATGATCTCGCTCAACGACATCTATCGCACGCTGGCGGTCCTGATGATCGCGGCGATCGCGCTCTGCTTCCTGTTGCCGAAGGCGCGCGGCAAAGCCCCCGCCGGCGCCCATTGAGAACGCCCGCCATGACGCCGGCTTCCCATTTGTGACTTTGGGGAATTTCGCATTCCGGCCGGGGTCGAAAAGCTGGGCGTTGAGACCCGATGCGTTTCCGTTCAAAAATACGATCTGTCACGCGAGCCCGAGAAAGGCTGGCGTTGGCCGGCGGAAAACGCCGTCGCATGATAGAGGTCTGAGCAGTGAACAGCGGCCGCATCGCGATCGATAGGGAAATCCTTGCCAGGTTTTGTCAGCGCAACCATATCCGCCGGCTTGCGCTGTTCGGGTCGGTGCTTCGCGACGATTTCGGGCCGGACAGTGACGTTGACGTGCTGGTCGAGTTCGAGCCCGGACACGTGCCGGGCCTCAGGTTCTTCGCGCTGGAACAGGAGCTGTCGCAGATGCTCGGGCGGAAAGTTGACCTGAACACTCCTGGGTTTTTGAGTCCCTACTTCCGCGGGCGGGTTCTGGCCGAGGCCGAGGTCCAGTATGTCGCGGCATGAAGGCGACCTACGCTTGCGCCATATGCTTGACCACGCCAAAGAGGCGGTCGCGATGTCGCGCGGCAGGAGACGGCGCGACCTCGACACGGACCGCCAACTGAACCTTTCCCTTGTACGGCTGCTGGAGATTGTCGGCGAAGCGGCGAGCCGCGTGCCGGCGGAAGAGCGCGGCCTTCATCCGGACATTCCGTGGCCGGAGATTGTTGGCCTGCGCAATCGGCTGATTCACGGTTACGATTCGGTTGACTTCGATATCCTATGGCAAATCGTCACCGACGACCTGCCGCCCCTAGTCGCGACGCTTGAGAAGGCGCTCGATTAAAGGAATCGCGCGCGGCAAAGCCCCCCGGAGCACATTGCAGTTCGTACCAGCAAGCCGTCGTCCCAAGAATCAAGATCGATCAGATTGAGCGCGGGCGGGCCACTGCGGCCCCGCAACTGATGGAGCCCGATACCGTTGGATTCGGCGGCCGAGGTTGGGGATTTGATGAAAGCGCGGACATATTCCTTAGCGAGCATTGGCGGCTTGATGGCGCTTTTGGCGCTTGGGCTGATAGTGGCCGGTTCGGCGTGGGCACAGCAGCCGACGCCGGAGGCGGAGTGGACGCCGCCGGGATTAGCCATTCCGGTCAAGCCGCCGCGCGGCTGGGGCGCTGAGCAGTGGCGAAAACTTCGAGCGGGTTGCCTGCACATAAGCCAGAAGGTTTATAAGCATCAGCCCCTTACGCTGAACGAGGTCCACGCTGACGAGGTGTGTATGGATATGGCTCCGCCGCCTCCTTCGGCCACTGGCGTAATCCCACCCGGGGCAGTGGTCGCGACCTCCGAGCCGTCTAATGGACCCCCGCCGACCCCGATGCCGACGCCCATGCCCGAGATCTCTCCGTTATCTCAGTCTGCCCCCTCAGGCGCTCGCAACGCGTTTAAGGCCTGCCTCTTTCAATTCCTGACGCACGGCGCGGCGCACGGCGGCCTCGATTCCGCCGCGTCGAAGGTGCTCGCGCAGCGCTTCGTTGATAAGTGTCTGGTAATTTCCCCCGCCCATCTCGTGGACGCGCTTGCGGAAGTGATCGAGGATCTCATTGTCCAGCCGGATCGTGATCCTGGTCTTGCCCGGCTCGGACGGTACGACCGCGCCGCGTTTGCCCTTGCTGAAATCGTATTCGCGCTTCATAGACCTTGCTTCTCATAGGCCGCGCGTTCATTCCGGGTGGCCGGGCGCGCGGAAATAATCCTGATACGTTCGCCGCGAATGGTGTAAATCACAACCAGCATCCTGCCGAGCGCGTCTATGCCGATCGTGACATAACGCTCTTCCTCCGGTTCGTCGTCGGCCACGGTCACGGCTTGGGCGTCCTCGAAGACAGTGGCCGCATCGGCGAAGTCAACCTCATGCTTGCGCATATTAGCTCGCGCCTTGCGCTCGTCCCATTCGAACACCACAGCCCCGCGCATATGCACAAATGTACATAAGAAGCGGCCGGTCGTCCAACCGGCCGCCACCCCTCAATTTTTGGCGGCGATCCGGTTCAGACCAGAAACGTAAGGTTGTCGATGAAGCCGTCGTTGTTGAGCAGGAGCACTTTCTTCTCGGCGATGCGGTAGCCGCCGGCGCCGTCGGGACACAGGCGATGAAGCGTGCGGCCGAAGAAGACGTCCTGATGGCTGCGGCGCAGTTCGCCCAGCACGAAATTCGATTGCACCTCGACGGTTCCGTCCGGCCGCTCCGCGACTTCGATATTCGAGACGATACGGCGCATCCGCGAGACCGGCGCCTGCGCATGCGCCATCCCGGACTTGAGCCGCTTGATCCGCGCCTCGAGATGGCTGCGATTATCGTAGATAGTCGAAATGTGATGAGCCGGGTCGGGATTGTCGATGTTCGCCGGAACCCAGTAGAGCGCCTCTTCGGCCCACATCGCAAGCCATTCGTCGTATGCGCTTTCGTCCATCAGGCGCGCCTCCCGATAGACGAATTGCTCGATTTGCCGGTAATCGATCGCCATCGCGATGGCCGCCCTAGCGCGAACGCGCGACGCGCGTGGTCCGCGCCGCTCCGTTGCGCGAACGGCCCGCCGCGCCCGATTGTTCGCTTGCCGCTTCAGCTTGGGTCATGACCTTTTTCCATTGCGCCCAGATGCCGCGCTGCGGAACCTCGTCGGTCATCTGGCCGACCAGCGTGCCGTCGGCGTCGCGCCGCTCGCGATGGAGTCCGCGGGTCAGGATGAGCCACGGATCGAGATCGGCCTGCACGCCCTGTTGCACACGTGCGAACAGTTCGCCGTCGTCGGGCTGGCCGAAGCCCGCCGGACCGTAAAAATCCTCATGCGCGCGGAGTCGCGCCAGGTTGAGCTTGGCGGGAGCGTCCTTGAGCGTGGTGGGATAGAGCACGACTTCGGTCTGGTCGACCGCGATCGGATAGACCACGCGAATCTGCACGCCGAGCAGCGCCATGTTGGGAAAGACCAGCGTATGCGTGCCGCCGGCGTTGAGGATTTCGGCGGCGCGCTCCTCGCCGTAACGCTCCACGATCGTGGCGCGATAGTCCTGCGCCGAACTGGAGGGCATCGTGCCGGTCGCGCTGCCGCGCACCCGCAGCGGAGTCGAGTGCGTCTGCGCGAGGAACTGGCGATTGTAGCGCCGATAATCCAGCATCACATGGCCGCCGCCCAGGTCGCGCGTCTCGCCGATCGAATTGCCGTTAAAGACATCGACGCGCGCGCCGGTGCGGTCCCGGAGCGTCTCGAAAAAGGTCTCGTGGCTGAAATTCGGATGGTAGCCGTCGATCGTGTTTTCGATCTGCAGTTTCCAGTTGCCCGGATAGTTGCTTTTCGACGAACCCGCCTGAACCTCGATTTCGCCGGCCGGCGACAAATCGACGAACAGGTCGATCTGCTCGGTGACCTTGCCGAGATGGTCGGCCAGCGTTATCCCGGCGGGACTCAGGCTGCCGAAGATGAAGCCGCGATACTCGCCGACGCGCGGCGCCGGCGTGAGTCCGAGTTCTTCGCGTCGCAGCGCGCCGCCGTATCCGTCCTCGTAGGTCACGCCCGCGAGCTCGCCGTTATTACGATAGGTCCAGGCGTGATAGGCGCAGCGAAAAATTGCGGCGTTACCGCATTCGGTCTGGCATACGGTGGCGCCCCGATGGCGGCATCGGTTGAGCAGCAGGCGAATCTGGCCGTCGTCGCCGCGCACCATGATGATCGGATAGCGGCCGATGCGCTTCAGCCGGTAATCGCCGCGATTCGGGATTTCGCCGGCATGACCGACGTAGACCCATCCGCGATGGAAGATCGCGTCGAGTTCGGCGGCGAAAATCTCCGGGTCGGTGTAGACGCTGGAATGGACGCGATCGGTCTTGACCAGCGCGTCGAAATCGATTTTCCGCCGGGTCATCGTGTGGCCCTCCTCAAGCGGCGACTCGCGACGGCCGGCGCGGCGAAAGGTTCCCGCGTCGCGATCGGACACGCCGCTTATCCACGCCCTATAGCGCAGCCGGACGCCGAACGTCCATCGATCGGCGTCCGTTCCGGCCGCGCGCCGGGGCAACTCCTTGCCGACTCGCCGACGTTGATTTAGCCTATTCCTATGCGCCTATTCGTCATGTTTTCCCCGCCGTTCGACTATCCGCGGGAGCGCCCCTGACGCCGCGACCGCCCCTGTTCGCCCGCGCCGCCTGGACGGCGACCCGCGTGAGTAAAACGCCCGGAGAATTCGAACTGATCGCGCGGCTGACCGCGAAGCTGCGACGCGGACCGGGAACGCTCCTCGGCCCCGGCGACGATTGCGCGATCCTCAAGCCCGCTCGCGTCCGCGAGCTGATCACGATCGACTCGATGGTTGAGGGCGTCCATTTTCGGCTCGAATGGGGTTCGCCGGAAGCGCTCGGCGCGCGCGCGTTGACGGTGAATCTGAGCGACGTCGCCGCGATGGGCGGACGGCCGACCGCGTGCGTGGTGAATCTCGCGATCCGGCCCGGACTCGATGCGCGCTTCTTCGATCGCCTTTACGCCGGATTGGAGCGCGCGGCGGAAGCGGCGCGCGTCGATATCGTGGGCGGCAACGTGACCCGCGCCGAGGCCCTGGCGATCACGATCGCGCTGGTCGGCGAGGCGCGCGGCGGCGTGACGCTGCGCGACGCGGCCCGTCCGGGAGACTATCTGTATGTCACCGGCACGCTGGGCGACGCCGCCCTGGGATGGCGAATTCTTGACGGCCGGATCAAGGCGCGCGGCGCGGTCCGGCGTTATCTCATCGATCGTTTCCTGAATCCCGTGGCGCGGCTCGCAGCCGGGGCGCGCCTGGCGCGGTTCCGTCCGGCTCCGGCCGCGATCGATATCAGCGACGGCCTGTGGCAGGACCTGGGCCATATTCTGGAGCGCAGCGGCGTGGGCGCGGAGGTCGACGCGGCGTCGCTGCCGCTCTCGCCCGCCTATCGCGCGGTCGCGGGCGACGATCTCGCGCTGGCGCTGGGCGGCGGCGAGGACTATGAGCTGCTGTTCGCGCTGCGCGCCGAAAAGTCCCCCGCCGAACTCGGCCGGCGGCTCGGCGTTGCGGTCAGCCGGATCGGGCGGATCGTGCGCGGCCGGCGCGCGCGGCTGGTCGGCGCGGACGGCCGCGCAGCGCCGGCGGTGGCGGGTTACGACCAGCTCAGGGAGCGCACGTGAACCCGATCATGCTGCTGCTGCCGATCGCGGTTTTGCTGTTGCTGACGTTGAGCGCGATGCTGGCGGCGTCGGAAACGGCGCTCTTCGCGCTGGTGCGGATGGAGCATACGCGCGAGCGGCTCGACGCCGCCGTGCGCCATGCGCTGACGCGCCTGATGGAACGTCCGCTGGAGTCGCTGGTGCTGATTATCGGCGTCAACGAGGCCGCCAACGTCTTCGCCGAGTGTCTTGCGACCACGTTCCTGCTGATGTGGCTGGGGCCGATCGGCGCCTACGTCGCGGTGCCGGCGATGCTCGCGATCGTGCTGATCTTCTGCGATATCACGCCGAAGACTTTCGCGCTGGGCTTTCCCGCGGCGGTCGCCGCCGTCACCGCGCGCCCGTTGGCGGCGTTCGCCGCCGCCGCCCATCCTGTAGCCCGATGGTTCGCGCCGACGGCCGAACCGCCGCGGCCCGAGCCGGTTTCGGAAGAAGAGTTCAAGGCGCTGTTGCGGGTCGGCGAATTCCAGGGCGAAGTCGAGCCGCAGGAGCGCGAGCTGATCCATCGCGTGTTCGATTTCGGCAATCGCCGCGTCGCCGAAGTGATGACGCCGCGGGAGAAGATGTTTTCGCTGCCGATCGAGACGCCGGCGGACCGGCTGGCGGCCGAGGTCGTCGCCGGCCACTTCTCGCGCATCCCGATCTATCGCGCATCGCCCGACAATATCGTCGGCATCCTGCATGTGAAGGACCTCGTGACGCGCCGGCTCGAACAGGCCGAGCCGCGGCTGGAGCGGCTGCTGCGTCCGGCGGTTTTTGCGCCGCCGGGCCGGCTCCTTGGCGAGATGTTCGACGAGATGCGGCGCGGACGTTTTCAGCTTGCGATCGTGGTCAATGAATACGGCCGGGTGCTCGGCTTGATTACGCTGGAGGACCTGCTCGAAGAGTTGTTCGGCGAAATCAGCGACGAATTCGATTACGAAGGCCCCGAACTGACGGCGGTGGGCGCGGCCGAATGGCTCGCCTCGGGCGGAATCGAATTCGAGCGCCTGCGCGACACGCTCGGCCCGCACGGATCGATCGGCGGCAACGGTCCGCGCACGCTCGGCGCGCTGGTGCTGCGCCGGCTGGGCCGGGTGCCGCGGCCGGGCGAGCGTTTCCGGCTCGGGGATTTCGAGGCCACGGTCGAACGCGTGCGCGGCGCGACGGTCGAAACGGTGAGGCTCAAACGATGCGCCCCAGCCTCCTGATCGCGACGGTCGCGGGATGCGTCGCCTGCCAGGCGTTTTTCGCCGCCGGCGAAATCGCGCTGGTCGCGGCCGACGAACTCAAGGTCCGCGCCGCGCATGAACGCGGGGTCGCGGCGGCGAAACCGGTCAGCCGGATGCTCGAGCGGCGCGACCGGATCGTCGCGTTGCTGCTGACCGGCAACAATCTCGCGACCGTGATCGCCGCCGCCGCGCTCACCAG
>JAJXYM010000113.1 GCA_021780585.1 Deltaproteobacteria bacterium | reverse complement strand
TCCGGCGCTTCGGCCAGCGCCGCTACGATATCGAGTCGCTGGTCGAAAAGGGCAGCCTGACGCGGGAAATCGTCGATCTGCTGCGCGCCCTGGTGCGCGCCCGCCTCAATGTCATCGTCTGCGGCGGCACCGGCTCGGGCAAAACCACGATGCTCAACTGTCTGTCCGCGTTTGTCCCCGAGGACGAACGCATCGTGACGATCGAGGACTCCGCCGAACTATCGCTGCAACAGCCGCATGTGGTGCGGCTCGAAACGCGGCCGCCCAATCTCGAAGGCAAGGGCGAAGTCACCCAGCGCGACCTGGTCAAGAACTGCCTGCGGATGCGTCCCGACCGCATCATCGTCGGCGAGGTTCGCGGCGCCGAGGTCTTCGACATGCTGCAGGCGATGTCGACCGGCCATGACGGTTCGATCGCGACGATTCACGCCAACAGTCCGCGCGAATCGATCGGGCGGCTCGAAATGATGATGCTGCTCGGCGGCTTCTCGATTCCGCAGCGCGCGATGCGCCAGCAGATCGCCTCCGCCGTCAATATCGTCGTCCATGTCAGCCGGCTCTCCGACGGCACGCGCAAGGTGATGAAAATCTCCGAGGTCAGCGGGATGGAGGGCGAAACGATCATGATGCAGGACCTGTTCGAATTCGTGCGCGGCGGAATCGGCGCCGACGGCCGAATGCTGGGTGAATTCCGCTCCACCGGAATCCGCTCCACTTACGCCCATCAGATCGAACTGGCCGGCTTCAAACTCGACGCCGGCCCGCGCACGCTGCGCGCCGGAAATCGCTAGGCCGCCGGGCGCGCCGATGGACTTCCTGATTGCGACTGGCGTCTTTGCGCTGGTGCTGACGCTCGCTCTGGTTGTCTTCTCCCGCCGCGGCAACGAACGCGATCGCGCGGCGGGCCTGCTGGAACAGGTCAAAAGCGCCGTCGAGGAGAACGACTACGGCGGCCTGATGCGCGACGAGCGGCGCCGCCGTCAGCAGGCGGCGGAGGGCGATTCGGGCGCCCTGCTCGATCTGATCTATCGGTTGAATCTCCTGCGCCGCCTCGAACAGAACATGTGGCAGGCCGGCCTCTACATGCGCGTCTCGGAGATGCTGCTGGTGATCGTGCTGATGCTGGCGGCCGGCGTGGGCCTCGGCCAGATGCTCTGGCATGACCGGCTGTTCATGCTCGTGACCGGCGCGGCCGCGGCGCTGTTGCCGATCCTTTACATCCGGATCCGGCGGCGCAAGCGGATGCGCGCGTTCTCCGCGCAGTTGCCGTTCGCTCTCGATCTGGTCAAGTCCTCGCTCGAAGCGGGCCATTCGCTACTGCGCGGCCTGCAGGTGCTGGTGCAGGAATTCTCCGATCCAATCGGCGGCGAATTCCGCACCGTGCTCGAACAGGCTCGGCTCGGGATGCCGTTGCCGCGCGCCTTCGACGAGCTGCTCAAGCGCATGCCCGAGGAGGACCTGCGGCTGCTGGTGGTCGCGATCAAGGTGCAGAGCGAAGTCGGCAGCAGCCTGGCGCAAATCGTCGGCCGGCTTTCCGAAATCGTCCGCACCCGCCAGCGCCTGCAGCAGCAAATCCACGCGATGACCGCGCAATCGCGGATGAGCGGCATGATCGTCGCGCTGTTGCCGGCGATCGTGCTGGCCGCCTTCAGTCTGGTGCAGCCCGGCTACGCCCAGGTGCTGTTCACGGATCCGCTGGGCAAGGAGGCGCTCAAGGCGGCGATCGTGCTCGACGGGATGGCTTTCATCACGATCCGCCGGATCCTCAAGGTGAATTACTGAGATGAGCCCGCTGCTCATCAGCGTGGTGTTTTTCTGCCTGCTGGGAGTCGCGGCGACGGCGTTTTACGTCGCCTTCTACGGCAGCCATCGGGTGTCCCAGGAGCGGTTCGCCGAGATGGCGGTAAAGTACCGGGTCACCGACGGGATGAATCCGTTCGCCGCGGAGCTCGCGCCGGAGACTTTCTCACGCGCGCTGTTTCAATGGGCGCTGGCGCGGATGCCCGCGCCGAAAGAGAATTCCGGCTCCGGGAAAACCGCGCAAACTCTCGTGCGCGCGGGCTTTATCCGTTCCGGCGCGGTGCGCGTTTTCCAGTTGATTCGCCTGATCGCGATCGGCGCCGGCGCGCTGATCGGCTTCGCCGCGGAATTCATGTGGACCGGGATCCCCGCCAAGGAGATGATGGCGGCCATGGTCGGCGCCTTCGTCGGATGGTATGGACCAATCTATTACCTGCAAAAGCGCGCCGCGAGCCGCCAGATGGAGATCGCCCGCCAACTCTCGGACGTGCTCGATCTGCTGGTGGTCTGCGTCGAGGCCGGGCTCGGCCTGTTCGAGGCGATCAAAATCGTCGGCGATGAAACCGAACTCCAGGGCCAGGCGATCGGCGTCGAGTTGACGCTCGTGGCCGGCGAGGTCGCCGCCGGCAATTCGCTCGGCCAGGCGCTGCGCAATCTGGCGGAGCGCACCGCCGTCGAGGACGTGAAGCCGCTCGCCGCGACCTTGATCCAGAGCGAGCAGCTCGGCGCGCAAATCGGTCCCGCCCTGCGGGCGAGCTCCGATTCGATGCGGGTCAAGCGCCGCCTGCGCGCTGAAGAAGCGGCCCAGAAAAGCACGATCAAAATCCTCTTTCCGCTGGTCCTGTTCGTGCTCCCCGCGATGCTGATCGCGATTCTCGCCCCCGCGATGATCCAGGCGATTCATACCATGTCCGCGCAATAGCGCGCGGTCGCTCCCGCGCGATCCGCTTGACGCCGGCGCCGCCGCGCAATATCCGTCAATTCATGGACGAGGCTGTGCTGCGCGCCCGCGCGCTTGAATTATGGAATCAGGGCGCCGCGTTCCATCTGCAAGGGGATTTTCAGAGCGCGATTATTCTTTACAACCAATCGATCGAGCTCCACCCGACCGCCGAAGCGCATACCTACCGCGGATGGGCCTATCGCTATCTCGGCCGGATCGACGACGCGATCGCCGAATGCATGCGGGCGATCGAACTCGACCCGTCCTTCGGCAATCCCTACAACGATATCGGCGCCTATCTGGTGGCGCGCGGCGAGGCCGACGCGGCGATCGATTGGTTCGACAAGGCCAAGCGCGCGCCGCGTTACGAACCGCGCCACTTCCCGTACATCAATCTCGCGCGGCTTTACGCGGACAAGGGGATGATGGTCCGGGCGATCGCGGAGATCGAGGGCGCGCTGCGGCTGCAGCCGGACGATCCCGCGTGCCTGGAGATGCTGGAGCGGCTGCGCACGACGCTCAACTAATCGGCAACCCGCACCGGCGCGCTTCCTCCCGACCACGCGCGATCATTCGCGATGACGCTCAAGATTGGCGATACCGCTCCTGATTTCACGCTGCCGGCGCACGACGGCCGGCTGGTCGCGCTGGCGGATTTTCGCGGTCGCAAACTGCTTCTCTGGTTCTATCCCGAAGCCGGAACGCCCGGATGCGCGCTGGAGGGCCGCGGCTTCCGCGACCAGATCGAATACTTTACCGACAACGGAATCGCCGTGGCGGGCGTCAGTTTCGATACGTTCGAAAGTATCGCCGCGTTTGCCACGCGTGAGCGCTTTCCCTTCCCGCTGCTCTCGGACCATGACCGTCGCGTCGCGCTTGCCTACGGCGCTTGCGATGACGCCAGGGCCGCCCATGCCATTCGGATGAGCGTGTTGATCGCCGAAGATGGAACCATCGAGCGTATCTACCCGCAGGTTGATCCGCGCGACCATGCGGCGCGGGTGCTGGTCGACGCGCTCGGGCTCTAGCGCGCCAATCGACCGATTTCGGCGCCGCGCGATTTGACACATCGATTCGGCATTTCGATGGCGATGCGGCAGAAATTCGTCGCATCGCAACACTCGGTTACGTCCATGCGATAAGGCCAAGGCGAGCATTGGCGCGCATTTGATGTGGCCTGACGTTTGCTCGAAGTTCGCGCAGGCGTGGTCCCGCTTCGTAGCGGCGGCCGCGCGGAGGATTGCGCCTTGGATTCGGATCGACCGCTTGCCGATGCTGCCGCTCTGCCGCTTCAGGACCGTCCGCCCGAGGAACATGGGGACTGGCTCGAGATTGAGAGCCTGGCGCTGGGCGCGACCGAGTTGGGGGGGATGGTGGTGCAATCGGCGGCGATGCGGCGGGTGCTGAAGACGATTGGGCGGTTGGGGCCGTACAAGGCGACAGTGTTGGTGTACGGGGAGTCGGGGACGGGCAAGGAGCTGGCGGCGCGGGCGCTGCATACGCTGGGGCCGGCGCCGAAGGGGCCGTTCGTGACCTTCAACTGTTCGAATCTGGTGGAGGCGCTGGCG
>JAJXYM010000245.1 GCA_021780585.1 Deltaproteobacteria bacterium | reverse complement strand
CGATCTCCGCATGCGGAGACGGTCGCGCTCGCCGCGGCGGGCGCGCGGGCGCGCGGAGCCACGGCTTACGTTTCGCTCGAACCATGCGCTCATCACGGCCAGACTCCCCCCTGCGCGAAGGCGCTGGCCGCGGCTGGCGTGGCGCGCGTGGTGGCGGGATGCCTCGATCCTTATCCGCCGGTGCGTGGCCGCGGGCTGGCGATCCTGCGGCGCGCGGGAATTGAAGTGGCGACGGGCGTATGCGAAAGCGAATGCCGTCGGCTCAACGAGGGCTTTATCGCGCGGGTGACGCGCGGGCGGCCGTTCGTCACGCTCAAACTGGCGATGACCCTGGACGGCAGGATCGCGGCGCCGGGCGGCGATTCGCAGTGGATCAGCTCCGAGGAATCGCGCGCCCTGGTCCATCGCTGGCGGCGCGAGGCGGACGTGGTGATGGTCGGCGCGGCGACGGTCGCGGCCGACGATCCGCGCCTTAATTGCCGAATTGAAGGCGGACGCGATCCGGCGCGGCTGATCGTTGACGGGCGGCTGAGCGCGCCGCCCGGCGCAAAGGTGTTTCATTTGCCGTCGGCGGCGCCGACAATGCTGGCCACGACGGCGGCTAATCTCGCTCGGGCGCGCCGGCGCTATCGCGCCGATTCCGACGGTCCGGCGCTCGAGCTGATCGGGATGCCCGCGCACGCGGGGAGAATCGATCTCGCGGCGCTGATGCGGGAATTGGGGCGGCGCGGCTACGGCAAGGTCCTGATCGAAGGCGGCGCGAACCTGGCGGGCGCGGCGCTCGCGGCCGGAATCGTCGATCGCGTGGCGTTTTTCGCCGCGCCGAAAATTCTCGGCGGGGGCGCGCCGGCGGTGGATGGACTCGGGTTGCGGCGGATCGCCGACGCGATTCGGCTCGAAAATCCGCGGGCGACGCCAGTGGGCGGCGATTTGCTGATCGAGGCGGAAGTGGCGCAGCGGCGCGCGCGCCAGCGTCCGGCGCGCTAAGGCGGTCGCATCGCGCGCGGCGGCCGTGAACGACGCGAACGCCGCCGTCCGGCGCGGAGCCTGGCGTAAACGCTTTTGCGGGCGGCGGGCGCGATGGTACTATTCTAACGGGAGAACAGACAACGTGGCCGGCAGCGCTCTCGAACAAGCTTTTCGCCAAATCCGGGCCGGAAAAATGGTCGTCATGGTTTCCGACGACAGCGATTTCGGCGAAGGCGATTTGGTGATGGCGGCGGAGAAGGTCACGCCCGCGCACGTGAACTTCATGGTGATCCACGGGCGCGGCGTGGTCTCGGTGGCGTTGCCCGAGCGGCGGATGCGCGAGCTCGGGATTCCGCTGGTGCCGTCGAGCCAGGGCGACGATTTCGCCGAGCAGGCGGGCGCGCTGGTGGAAGCCCGGGAGGGCGTGACCACGGGGATTTCAGCGAACGATCGCGCCTGCACGATTCAGGTGCTGGCGTCGGATAAATCGGGTCCGGAAGACCTGGTGATGCCGGGCCATGTGCTGCCGCTGATGGCGCTGAGCGGCGGCGTGATGATGCGGATTGGCCGGGCCGAGGGCGCGGTCGATCTGGCGCGCGGCGCCGGGATGCGGCCGGCCGCCGTGAGCTGCGCGATTCTGCGCGAGGATGGCGAGGCGGCGCGGCTGCCCGAATTGCGCGAGTTCGCCACCACCCACGATCTGCCGCTCTGCTTCGTGCGCGACCTGGTCGCGTACCGGCTCAAGCACGAAATCCTCGTGCAGCGGGTCGGTGAGAGCGGGTTCAGCGTCGCCGCGGGCGAACTGCGGGCGATCGTTTTCCGCAATATCGTCGACGGCCGGGAGCATCTGGCGCTGGTCCGGGGCAATGTCGGCAACGGGCGGCCGGCGCTGGTGCGCCTGCATTCGGAATGTTTGACCGGCGACGTTTTCAGCTCGAACCGCTGCGATTGCGGCGCGCAGCTCGGGGAATCGATCAAGCGGGTGATGGCGGCCGACGCGGGCGTGATTATCTATTTACATCAGGAGGGCCGCGGAATCGGCCTCGGAAACAAGATTCGCGCCTACGCGCTGCAGGATCAGGGACTGGACACGGTTGAAGCGAATCTGGAGCTGGGCTTCAAGGAGGATTTGCGCGATTACGGAATCGGCGCGCAGATTCTGCGCGATCTCGGCGTTGGCGAAGTCCGGCTGCTGACCAATAATCCGCACAAGATCGAAAGTCTGCAGCGTTACGGCGTCAGCGTGACGCGGGAGCCGCTCGAAGTCGCGCCGCATCATGGGAATATCGAGTACCTGCGGACCAAGAAGGAAAAACTTGGCCATCTGTTCACGCAGCTCAAGGTCGTAACCTGAGCGGAGGGCGCCGTGATCGAGGCGCGGCTTCCAACCCCTTCCGACCGGCGCGGGACGGCCCCGGAAGCGAAAAGAAGATGCCGAAGAGATGAAGTTTACGGAGCTTGACGAGGACGAGCGGGCCGAGTTGCTCGGCGAGATTGGATTGCTCGGCGCGGTGTGCGCCTGTCGCGCGTGGAACCGCACGCACGAGCTTCCGTCGGTCGCCTATTATCAGATGACCGACGAGGACGAGCGGGACTTCAATGAAATCTTGCGCGCCTATTGCGTCGAGTTCGATCCGGAGCTGAAGCGGGCCTTTTGGGCGGGCGCGCATCTGGAGCCGGACGAGGACGAATGCGCCGAGGAAGTGCGGCACTGAGGCGCGGGCGCGCGGACGGCGGCCCGAACCGCTAACGATGGGAATCCGGCACAACGGACGAGAAATCGCGCTGCAGGCGCTCTACCAGATCGATTTGCGCGGCGGCGCCTCGAACGACGAGTTGAGCCTGTTCTTCGAATCCTTCGCGGCGGACGATCGGGCGCGGCGCTTCGCGCGCGAACTGGTCGACGGCGTGCGCGGCGCGCAGGCGGAGCTCGATCGCGAAATCGCGGCCGGGCTCGAGCATTGGTCGATCGGCCGCCTGTCGCGGGTCGATCACAATATCCTCCGGCTCGCGCTATATGAATTAATCTCTATGGCGGACGTGCCGGCGCGGGTCACGATCGACGAGGCGATTGAACTGGCCAAGACCTACGGCGATCGCGATTCGGGCCGCTTCGTCAACGGCGTGCTGGACCATCTGGCGGCGCGCCTGAAGCTCAAGGAAAAAGGTGAGGACAGCAATCCGGCGAAAACGAGCCTGGCCTGAGCGGCGCTCGGAATCGGCGCGGCGCGGATTCGCGGCGCTCGGGATCGGCGCACTGGCGGCGCTGATGGCGGCCGGATGCGGCTATCATTTCGCGGCCGAGGGGAGCGGATTGCCGCCGCAGGCCAAGACGATCTACGTCGAACGCTTCGGTAATCGCACGCGCATGACCGGAATCAACGACGTCTTCATGCGCTACCTCGAAGACGAAATCTCGATCCACAAGCGGCTGCAAATCGTCGATAGCGAAAGTCAGGCGGACCTGATGCTGAGCGGCGATATCCTGTTCGCGGACCAACTGCCGATCGCGTTCAACGCGGCGAGCGAACCGACTTTGTACACGGAATCGATCAGCGCCGACGCGACGCTGGTCGATGAACATACGCATAAGGTGGTCTGGAGCACGCGCGGGGTCAGCGGCAGCCAGAACTATCCGGTGGTCGCGGGCGGGGCGATCACTACCTCGCCCTATTTTCTGCAGCAGAATATGCGTTCGCAGGATATCGCGCGGTTGACCGATATCCAGGTGGCGCAGACCCAGCAGGCGACCTCGACCACGCAGATGATGCAGTTCCTCGCGCAGAATCTATACACCTCAATGAGCGACGGCTTTTAGGCCGCGCTCCCGTCTGCGACCGGTTTGAGCGCGAGGGCGTAAGCGGGCGATGGCGTCGGAAAACGCGATCGCTTACCTGCGCGCGCCCGACCGGGCGCCGCCGCCGCTTGCGCTGATCGCCGGTCCGCAGGCGTTCCTGCGCGAATATCTGCTCGACGCGATGCGCGAACGCGCGGCCCGTGACGGCTTCGGCTATCGTTCCTTTCAGATTTCCGGCGGCGAGGGTTTCGGCGCGGCGATCGCCGAGCTGGAAGGCGCGGATCTGTTCGCGCCGCGTCGTTTTGTCGCTTGCCGGGTGATGCGGAATTATCGCGAACGGGCGGCGGAAGACGACGATTCCGCCGGCGAGGGCGCGGCGCCGCGCGGGCGGCGCGCGGGCGACGAAGCCGCGCCCGCCGCGGCGCTCGAACGGCTGGCGCCCAACGTGCGCGTGGCGATTCTGTACGAACGCGACAGCGCGCCGGCAAAAATCAGGCGCATCGTCGAGAAGCTCGGGCTCGCGCTCAACTGTCCGCGCCCGTTCGAC
>JAJXYM010000189.1 GCA_021780585.1 Deltaproteobacteria bacterium | reverse complement strand
GTTGTGATTCCGGCGGCGCGGCGGCGAATCGTGGGGAGGGGTTGATCGGGATGTCGTTCGAGGTTTCCGCCGAATCGGCGGCGCGGATGGCGCGGATTCCCGCGACCGTCCGTCAGGTTCATCTGATCGGAATCGCCGGTTCCGCGATGGCGGCGCTGGCGGGGATGTTCGCCGCGCGCGGGATGCGCGTGACCGGCTCGGACAGCCAGCTTTACGAGCCGACCGCGTCGCTGCTCAAAACGCTGCGGGTCGAAACGCGAATCCCCTACGCCGGCGCGAATCTCGATCCCCCGCCCGATCTCGCGATCGTCGGCAATGTCGTCACGCGCGCGAATCCCGAGGCCGCGGCCTTGCTCGCGAGCGCGATTCCGTACGTCTCGATGCCCGAGGCGCTGTGGCATTTTTTCCTCCGCGACCGGCGCGTGCTGATGGTCGCGGGAACGCACGGCAAGACCACCTCGACCGCGATGATGGCGCACGTGCTGGCGGCGGCGGGGCGCGACCCGTCGCTGCTGGTGGGCGGAATCTCCCGCGACTTCGGCGCCAACTATCGACTGGGCGCGGGCGGGGATTTCGTGATCGAGGGCGACGAATACGACACCGCGTTTTTCGACAAAGGGCCGAAGTTCCTGCATTACCGGCCGCGCGGCGCGATTCTCACGGCGGTCGAATTCGACCACGCCGACATCTACCGCGACCTCGAGCACGTGAAAGCGTCGTTCCGCGCCCTGGCGGAGCGGATGGACGAGTCGCGCGTGCTGGCGGTATGCGCCGATTTTCCGCACGCGCTCGACGTGACCGACGCGACGCGCGCGCACCGCGTCACCTTCGGTCTGCGCGCGGGCGAGTTCCGCGCCGCCGACGTGACGATCGCGGCCGACGGCGCGCGCTTCGCGATCGAGCGCGAGGGGCGGCGCGTGGCGCCCGATCTGTTCCTGCCGGTCGGCGGGCGGATGAACGTCGCGAACGCGCTCGGCGTATGGGTCCTGCTGCGCGAATGCGGAATTGACGCGGCGGCGATCGCGCACGGCTTTGCCACGTTCAGCGGCGTCAGGCGGCGCCAGGAGATCGTCGGCGCGGCGGGCGGAATCACCGTGATCGACGACTTCGCGCATCATCCGACGGCGATCGCCGCGACGCTGGAGGCGATCGCGGAGCGTTTCGCCGGCCGCCGGATTCTGGCGGCGTTCGAGCCGCGCTCGAACACTTCGCGCCGGGCGGTTTTCCAGGGCGGTTTCGCGCGCGCCTTCGATCGCGCGGCGCGCGTCTATCTCGGCGCGGTCTACTTCAAGGAGAACGATCCGATTCCGCCGGACGAGCGGCTCGATACCGACGTGCTGGCGGCGGCGATTCGCGCGCGCGGACCGTTCGCGGCGGCCTATGCGGATACCGACGCGATCCTCGAACGAATCGTCGCCGAGACGCGGCCGGGCGACGTGATCGTCTGCATGTCGAACGGTCCGTTCGACCGGCTGCCACAACGGCTGCTGGAAACGCCGCGCTGAATTCGACGCGCGCGGCGCTAGTCCGCGGCGAGCTGGCGCAGCACGTCATCGAGGTCGGCTTCGGCGATCGACGGGCGCGTCAGGTCGGCCGCCGCCAGCGCTTGCGCGTCAGCGGTATGGTGGAACGCGAGCACCCGCATCCCGGCGGCGCGCGCGGCGGCGATTCCCGCGGCGGTGTCCTCGATCGCCAGGCATTCCGCCGCGACGATCGATGGACGCGGCCGGAGAATAAAGCCGAGGCGACCGAGCGCGGCGAGAAATCCTTCCGGTTCGGGCTTGCCGCGGGTCACGTCTTCCGCCGCGATGATATCGACGAATAGCGGACGCAGGCCCGCGCCGCCGATAATCGCTTCGGCCTCGGCGCGCAGCGTGCCGGTGACGACGATTAGCGGAAACCGCTCGGCGCATCGCCGCACGAATTCCGCCGCGCCCGGATAGAGCACGTCGCGCCGCGCGATCATCGCGCCGTAGATGGCGGCCTTGCGTTCGATCAGCGCGGCGAGTCGATCGTCGCCGGCCGGTCGCTCATGCTCGCCGAGCACGACGGCGAAGCAATCGCGATCGTTGTAGCCAATCAGCCGCGTGAAGTAGTCGTCGCGCGCGAGCGCGATTCCTTCCGGCCGCAGGGTTTCAGCAAACGCCTCGAAGTGGAGAGGTTCGGTGTCGGCGAGCGTGCCGTCAAGATCGAAAACCATCGCGCGAATCGGCATGATCGGATCGAAATTTATCCTTTCGTTGGCTTCCCGCAGTTGATCAATTATACGCGCCGCGGAGAATCGGCGCAGCGGCGAAGGCGCTCAAGCCGCGCTACCCCTCGGTGCGCCAAATGAGTTAGATTGCGCGCGAAATGGCGCCGCGGCTAATGCCGCCCGCGCGCTTTCGGGATTGGGGTCCGAACCTGGGAGCGCGCGCGGCGCCGACGGAGAACGAACATGGCCGGAAGCGAATACGGCGGAAGCCTGTTGTCGGCGGACTCGCACGTGATGGAGCCGCGCGACCTGTGGCTCAAGCGGATCGACGCGAAATGGCGCGACCGGGCGCCGCGGATCGAGCGGCTTGACGAGAGCGGCGACTATATCGTGATCGACGGGATGCGGCCGCGCCCGCTCGCGTTCGAGGGTCCGATGGCCGATCTGAAGGCGCAGGGCATGGAGATTCCCGTGCCCAAGGGCTACAGCTACGACCAGAACCGCCCCGGCTCGTGGGACCCGAACGAGCGGTTGAAGGATCAGGACCTCGACGGCGTCTCCGGCGAAGTAATCTATCCAGGCGTCGGCCTGCATATCGTGCGCGCGCCCGACGCCGAATATATCCACGCCTGTTGCCGCGCCTACAACGACTGGCTGGGCGAGTACTGCGCGGTCCATCCGGCGCGTCTCAAGGGGGCCGCGATGCTGCCGAATCGCGGCCCGATCGAAAACGCGGTCAGGGAGGCGGAGCGCGCGGCGAAGATGGGGTTCGCGACCGTGATGCTGCCGGCGTGGGTCGATGACCGCCCCTACAACTTGCCCGAATGGGACCGTCTGTGGTCCGCCCTGCAGGATTTGAATCTGGTCGCCAGCATGCATCTGAGCGGCCGTGAGCCGTATGGAATCGCGCACGGTCCGGGCGCCGGCGGCATCAATGTCGGCGTGATCAAATTCATGATGTACGACACCGTGATGCGGCTCATCTGGGGCGGCGCGCCCGAGCGCTTCCCGCGGCTCAAGTGGTCGATGGTCGAAGGCGGCATCGGCTGGATCGCGTCGGTGCTCGCCTTCATGGACCATTGGTGGGACGACCATCGCGGCTGGATGGAGCCGAAGCTTCCGGAAACTCCCGGCTTCTACTTCCATCGCCAGTTTTTCGCGACCTTCGAGGACGATCGCGCGGGCGTGCTGACGCGCGACCTGATCGGGGTCGAGAACCTGATGTGGGGTTCGGACTATCCGCATACCGAGGGCGTATGGCCCTATTCGCGCCGGAAAGTCGCGGACAACTTCGCCGGGATCGCCGCGGCGGACACGCGCAAGATGGTGCATGACAACGTCGCGCGGGTCTTCGGCTTCCCGACCAACTAAGGCGGCGCGCGCGGGTCGATCGCGCCGCGGCGGACGAGGGGAGGAAAATACGGAAACGCTGCGCAACAAGGTTGCGATCGTCGTCGCCGCCGACACCGAAGTTGGCGTCGTGCCCGATCTGGGCGCGACGCAGCTTTACGTCAAGGCGGCGAAGCTCGCGCTCGCGGATGCAGGTATCGGCAAGGCCGATATCGACGGTTTGATCACCTGCGTTTCGTGGGCCGAGCCGTATCTCTACCACGCCGAGATGATCGCGGAGTACCTGCAAATCTTTCCGCGCTATTGCATCACGGTGCCCGCCGGCGGCGGCACGACGATCGCGATGCTCCATCATGCGGCGTCGGCGATCGCGACCGGCATCTGCAAGACGATTTTGATCACGATGGCGGACAGCCAGGTCTCGGGACTTTCGCGCGACAAGGCGATCGAGGCGATGTCCACCGCCGGCCATCCGCAGTTCGAGCGTCCCTACGGGCCGCCGATTCCGGCCTTCTACGCGCTAATCGCGCAGGCCCACGAGCACGCCTATGGCACGACCGCGGAGCAGCGCGCGGCGGTCGCCGTCGCCTGCCGCCGGCACGCCGCGATGAATCCGGCGGCGCAGATGCGCAAGCCGATCACGATCGCCGACGTGATCAACTCGCGGATGATCGCCGACCCGCTCCATCTGCTGGACTGCTCGCTGGTGAGCGACGGCGGCGCCGCGATCGTCATGACGTCCGCGGAACGCGCCCGCGATTTTCCCAAGCGCCCGGTCTATCTGCTCGGCGCCAGATCGGA
>JAJXYM010000003.1 GCA_021780585.1 Deltaproteobacteria bacterium | reverse complement strand
AGAGCGTGTCGCCGCCGAAGGAAGGCGCGGTATGCCGGATCGCTTCGTATTCGAGATTGGCGATGGCGTTTTCGCTGATATCCTTGACGCTCATCCCGACCACCGTCGCGATCACCAGCAGACCGTTGACGAGACATCGCCCGTGCTGGCTTTGCGAGGCGAAGTGGGCGTCGAAATGCAGCGGGTTGGTGTTCATCGTCATCAGGGTGAACCAGGTGTTGTCGAAATCGGTGATGGTGCGGCCGGGCCAATGCTTGAAGGTCTGGCCGGGTTTGAAATCCTCGAAATAGTTGCCCATGGTGGACGCTGACCTCGCGCGGGGAATGCTGGCTGGCAATTAACCGAAGGATGGCGGGTATGCAAACATCGCGACAACGGTGGTCGGACGGCGGGCGCATGAAGCGGTTTATGGCGGGTCGCGGCGAATCATGACGGGACGAAAAATCCGCAAGCTCCTGATCGCGAATCGCGGCGAAATCGCGCTGCGCGTGATCCGCACGGCGCGCGCGATGGGAATCGCGACCGTGGCGGTCTACTCCGACGCCGACCGGTCGGCGGCGCATGCGCTCGCCGCCGACGAGGCGATCGCGCTGGGCGCGTCCGAACCGGCCCATAGCTACCTCAATATCGCCGCGATTATCCGGGCCGCGCGCGCGAGCGGCGCCGACGCGATCCATCCGGGCTACGGCTTTCTTTCCGAACGGCCGGAATTCGCCCGCGCCGTGCGCGACCACGAGCTGATTTTCGTCGGCCCGCCGGCGAAGGTGATGGCGGCGCTGGGCGACAAGGTCGCGGCGCGCCGGCTCGCGGTCAAGGCGGGCACGCCGGTGGTTCCCGGGGTCGAGACCGGCGAGCTTGGGGCGGCGCGGAAATTCGCCGACCGCGCCGGCTATCCGATTCTGGTCAAGGCGGCGGCCGGCGGCGGCGGTCGCGGGATGCGCGTGGTGGGCGAAGCGTCCGCGCTGGAAGCCGCGCTCGTGGCCGCCGCGCGCGAGGCGCAGGCGGCGTTTGGCGACGGCCGCGTGTTTCTGGAGAAATATCTGGCGCGGCCCCGGCACGTTGAAATTCAACTGCTCGGCGATCGCCATGGCGAGGTGGTCGCGTTCGGCGAACGCGATTGTTCGATTCAGCGGCGCCATCAGAAGATTATCGAGGAAGCGCCCGCCCCCGGACTTGCTGAAGCGACGCGCACCCGGATGGTCGAGGCGGCGCTCGCGCTGGCCCGCGCGGCCGGCTATCAAAACGCGGGCACGGCGGAATTCCTGCTCGATGGCGACGAATTCTACTTCCTCGAAGTCAACGCCCGTCTCCAGGTCGAGCATCCGGTGACCGAATTGCGCTTCGGCCGCGATCTGGTCGCGGAGCAGTTGCGGATCGCGGCCGGCGAACGGGTCGGCGCGCCGCCGGAGCCGCGCGGATGCGCGATCGAATGCCGGATCAACGCGGAAGACCCTGAGCACGATTTCCGGCCCGCGACCGGCCGCGTGGCCAGCCTCACCCTCCCGGCCGGACCGGGCGTGCGCGTCGATACCCATCTGGGGGTGGGCGCGGAGGTGTCGCCCCATTACGACAGTCTGGCGGCGAAGCTGATCGCTTACGGCGCGGATCGCGAAGAGGCGCGGGCGCGGATGGTCGCGGCGCTGGAGGAATTTTCGCTGGTCGGAATCCGCACCACGGCCGCCCTTTTGCGCGACGTGATTGCAAGTGAGGCTTTCGCGCGGGCCGATCTCTCGACTCATTTTCTGGAAGAGCACATGCCGCGATGGCGGCCGGACGACGGCGCGACGCGCGCGGCGCTGATCGCCGCCGCGCTGGTCGCGGAGGGTCGGCTGGGAGCGACTCGCGGCGGCGAATCCGCCAACGGCGCCGCTGGCGGAGCGGCCAAAGCGCGCCCTTCGCCATGGACGGCGCTGGCCGGCTTCGCGACCGGGGGGCGGCGATGAGGCTCAGGCGGATCGACGGCGGCCCGGCGTGCGAAGTCGAAATCCTCGCCTGCGACGGCAAATCCATTCGCGTGACGATCGACGGCGTGGAGATCGCGGGCGAAATCGAGCCGGCCGCCGACGGCGGCGCGGTGCTGCGGATCGACGGGCGGCGGACGCGCGTCGCCGGAGCGCGGGCGCGCCATGCGATTCAGGTCGCGGCCGGGCCGGCGGCGTTCGAATTCGTGACCGTCGAAGGGCGCGTCGGCGGCGCCCATCATGGGCTGGCCGCGGCTGAAGTCGCCGCGCCGATGCCGGGCAAAGTATTGCGCGTGCTGGTCGAGGAGGGCGCGGTCGTGGCGCACGGGCAGGGACTGATCGTGCTCGAAGCGATGAAGATGGAGACGACGATAGCGGCCGAAAGCGACGCGACGGTCAAGAAGATTCGCGTCAGCACGGGCGACGCGGTCGATCACGGCCAGATTCTGATCGAGTTCAGTCCGGCTCCGGCAAATCCATCAGCGCCTGAATCGCCGGCCCAAGGCGAGTGAGCCATTGCTCGAAATCCTGGTCGCGATCGACCACAATCTCAAGGATGCCATCCTTGATCAGCCGCAGGCGGCCGGGCGCTTCGGGACGCAGCGGGATCACCAGCGCCTCGCGCGAGATGCCGAGCGCGTCGGTGACGGTGAAGATTCGTTCGATCTCGTTGAGGGTAATCGCCTTGAGCGCCATCGCGGGATACTCCGGCTCTTTACATAAAGGGCGGGCGGTCTAAGCTCAATAGAGGCGCGAAGTCGCGGGCGGCGGCGGAGGATTCCCATGTACGGAACGATCAAGAAGATAATGAAGGACAAGGGTTTCGGCTTTATCGTGCCCGACGATGGCGGAGACGAGGTTTTTTTCCATCGTTCGCGGCTCGCGCCGAAGGTCTATTTCGAGGATTTGCGCGAGGGCGCCGAAGTGCAGTTCGACGTGCGGCCGGGCGAAAAGGGCCGGCAGGCCTTCAATCTGCGCCTGCGCTAACAACCACGCCGCGGACGGATCGCGCGCGCCGGGATTAGCCTTGCGCGCGGAACGATTCGGATCGGCGGCATTGAACCATGGCGACGCCGCAATGAATGCGGCTGTTCGAACGAAAGGAGCGGCACCATGGAGGAAACGACGGAGCAAGCCCAGGGAAGTTCATGGGCCACGCTGTTGGGAGTCGTCATCATGGCGATTTTCATCATCGGGGCCTTCAGCATCTTCCATATGCGGAAATCGGAAGACCTGTCGCACGATGCGGTCGGGATCGCCCGAAACTTTATCCGCAACAGTCCGGTGGTCGACCAGAATCTGGGTGAAGTGCGCGCCGTGCAGGCGACCTCGGAGCGCAGCGGCGGGAGCGAGGACGCGCCGGTCTATGCGCTCGACTTCAACGTCTCGGGCAGCAAGGCGACCGGGATCGTGACGGTGAGCGTGGCGCACGCGCGGGACGAATGGCAGGTGCAAGCCGCCGCTCTTGATCTCGACGGCAAGAAAGTCGACCTGCGCTAAACGAATTGCGGGCCGCGCCGGCGCGTCCGCGCGCGGCCCCACGTCCGCGCCGCGATCCGAGTCGCGCGCGGCGCGGCTGGCGGGAAAGCCTTCGTCGTTGCGCCATTCGCCGTCGAAATCATGCCCATTGCGGGTCGCCTCCGCCGGCCAGGATCGGGATTTAGCGCGCGATCAGCGCCGCCACGCGAACCATTGCGAGAGGATCCGGCTGACGCGCGGCGTCAGGCGCGCCCGATTGTACTGATCGGCGAGTTTGCGAATCGCTTCGGCCGCGGTCGGGTACGGATGAATCACGTCGGCGAGCGCGCTGAGCGGCACGCGCCGCGCGATTGCGAGCGTCAGTTCGGAGATCATCTCGCCGGCGTGCGGCGCGACCACGGTCGCGCCCAGAATTCGGCCGCCACGCCGCGCGACGTGGATTTTGACGAAGCCCTCGGCATGGCCGTCGAGCACGGCGCGATCGACTTCGCTCATCGCCTGCGTGAAGCAGCGCACTTCGGCTGCGCGCGCTTGCGCCTCGGCCGTTGAAATTCCGACGTGCGCGAGCTCGGGATCGGTGTAGACGCACGACGGGATCGCGAGCGCGCTCATCCGGGCGCGGCCGAAAAAGAGCGCGTTGCGAATCACGACGCGCGCCATCGCGTCCGCCATATGGGTGAAGCGGAACCGCGAGCAGACGTCGCCCGCCGCGTAGACGCGCCGATTCGTGGTGCGCAGGAAATCGTCAACCACGACGCCGGTCGTCGGGTCGCTGGAGATTCCGGCGGCGTCGAGGCCGAGTCCCGCGAGGTTGGGAACGCGGCCGGCCGCGACCAGAATTTCATCGGCGATAATTTCTTCGGGCGCGGCGGCGCCGGCGCGCTTCAGGAACAGCGTTTTGCCGGCGGGCCCGGCC